>CAYFQZ010000045.1:0-8066 GCA_964345305.1 uncultured Ignavibacteria bacterium
CTAAGAGCAAAAAGAGGAAATGTCCTAGCCTGCCAAGCGGAACTGCAAAGAACTGTGCCTGATGTTTTATTACATCGAATCCCGAGGGTACCAGCCCTGCCGGGCGCAGGATGGAATCCGAAAGCCCCACCAGAATGAATATGGTGAAGAGACTGCCCAGGAAGTATCCTATCCACAGAACGAAATGCGAGCGCTTAACCCACATCTTGAGGCGGCTGACGTTCCCACCGTTCCCATCGGGTATGAAGCCAACTGTTTGAGGGTTGGCCGATTTGCCGAACCACCCCGGCATAGAATCAACATACTTAGCCATTCCCCAGCCGGCATCGCGCATCCAGTAGGTATACCAGATGAGTGTCGGTCCGGCGCCAACCCAGGCCAGAGTCGAACCCAGAACCCACCAGTCCATTTCCGCAGGTATATTCCACACCACGAGATGGTAAAACATGCGACCGAGGCTTGCGGGCTTGATCGCCAGCACTGCGGCAATGATCAGAATGAGCCATGCCAGCACTGTGGACCAGGTGGCCAGCCGCTCGACCCAGTGACGCGCGATCTTGGAGAAGAAGACGAAGAGAAAGACCATAATGAACGTGACGTACGCCCAGGACACGGTGCCGATCTTGACATTTACAGGCCAACCAAGTAATTCTCTCAATGCGGAGGCGGCTGCAGTGGCCCAGGCGGGAATGGCAAAGGCCAGGAACATAAAGGCAGTGACGAAAATGAGCGAGCCGGCAAAGGATAGGATGCGCGCGTTCCCCTGTGCTGCGTGTTCGCCCGAAACCACGGTCCAGCG
Source organism: uncultured Ignavibacteria bacterium (assembly GCA_964345305.1). Classification (GTDB taxonomy): domain Bacteria; phylum Zixibacteria; class MSB-5A5; order MSB-5A5; family SM1-73; genus SM23-73-3. The sequence continues at coordinate 800 of CAYFQZ010000045.1, forward strand.
GGCCAGCTCCTGCACCCAGACGGTCTGGAGGAAGAGGACAAAGACCATCAATCCCATCCAGCCGACGCCGAAGCGGGCGGTGAGATTCGGATATAGTATCACCTCGCTTGTTCCCAGGCCCAAGGCCACCGTCATCATCACCGGCCCGATCCAGAGCATGAACCTCCGCTTGGGCAGAGGCTCCGGCACCCCACTCTTTGTGCTTATTTTGACGCGCCCGATTTTTCCATCCATTCGCTTCTGCTCCGATTCCGGTTGTGTAAGCTGTAGCCGCACTCTTTAGAATGCGTCTCATGTGGCTAAAGCCAATTAGTTTATGTGTCTTCCTGTCAGTTCGCTGAAGCGAACTGCAATTCATCTTGTTTCATTTCATCTATTCCAGTTGCTTTTAAGCAACTGATAAAATCTGTTTTCGTATTTATCTGGCTTTAGCCACATCATTTCGATTTCACCAAAGTCCACCCGTACTTTTTCATAAACTCATTTACTTCATCAGCAAATGATCTAGTTGCGTGATGTTCCTCCTGTTTAAGTATGTAATCCCGTACCGATTTCAGATGACTTTCGCTGACACCGACTGCCCAGTAATCGTCCTGCCACAAGAACTTTGTTTTCATCAATCTGTTTTGGTTTATCCAAAATGACGATTCGCCTTTGATCAGTTGGACCACTTTACTAATAGTCTGATCTTCGTTGAGGGATATTAGGCAATGAACATGGTCATGGTAGCCATTTATGCAATCCAGCCAAATGCCTTTTTCGCCAGCATTTTGCTTTATGTGTTGAAACACTTTTTTTCTCATTTCCCCACAACGGAGAAATGGCTCTTTGTTCTTTGTCGAGAAAACAAGATGTATCCAAACTCGTACCCAGCTCATACTATAACACTGAGTTTTATGTGGCTGAGGCAAGCCAATTGACGGCCGCTTCATGTGGCTAAAGCCACTTGATGCGCCTTCCTATCAGTTCGCTGAAGCGAACTGCAATTGATTTTCCTAATTTCCCTCTTGTAGTTCTTTCGATTCTATGTATTCCAGTTGCTTTCAAGCAACTGATAATAAAGTCTTCATATTCATCCGGCTTTAGCCACATTGTTTTTGGCTTTCGATGATCCTATATGTGGTCTCCTTCATCTGACAAGTTTCCCCCCCCCCAGGTCAGGGAACCTGGCGGGCGAAGTAGCAGACCTCCGCAACGGAAACCTTCAGGTTTCCACTTCCCGGAAGTTACCAAGGATGGAAGGCTGAGGCCTTCCGCCACACATCACCTAGCACGTAGCTGAGGAGCCCGGCGCTCCCGACATGCTGGACTGACCTCTCCCCCTTGGTCCCCCTCTCCATTCTACGGACAAGGGGAAACAGGGGGTGAGGTTCTTATTGGCTGTGCCTGTCGGATCCGCCGACCCGATCCCACAGAATGCGGGACCAGGTCAGGGGACCTGGCGGGCGCAGGAATCTTCATTCCCCGATCAACTTCCTGAACTCCTCCTCATCCAATGTCTTCACCTTCAACTCCAAGGCCTTATCATACTTCGATCCAGGGTCCTTGCCCACGACTACGAAATCAGTCTTCTTGCTCACCGAAGAGGATACTCTTCCCCCCATCTCTTCGATCATCTTTGTGGCCTGATCTCTGCTTAAGGACTCCAAGCCTCCGGTCAGCACGAATGTCTTGCCGGAAAGCGGAGTTTCTTTGAAGACAGCTTTTTCCTCGGGAAACTTCACCCCACCTTTCTTTAGCTTCTCCAGAACCTTTAGATTCTTGGGATTGTGGAAGAAGTTGTAAATACTCTCCGCCACGATGGGGCCGATCTCGTGCACCTGGGTCAGATCATCAATCGATTGTTTGGCCAGATTGTCGATCGAGCGGAAATTCTTCGCCAAGACACCAGCCAAATGGTATCCCACGTTCCTGATGCCCAGCGCATAGATCAGATTGGAGAGACTGGGATTTCTGCTCTTGTCGATCGCAGAGAGGATATTTTCTGCAAGCTTGTCCCCCATCCGGTCCATCTTCATTATGTCTTGTTTCTTCAGGAAGTACAAGTCAGCTTGATCTTTGATTATCTTCTTGTCCACCATCTGTTCCAACAGCTTGAATCCGAGCCCATCTATGTCCATAGCCCCCTTCCAGGCGAAGTGGGCTAAGTTCTCTTTGATCTGCGCGGGACAGGCTATGCCAGTGCAGCGGTGAATTGCCTCTCCCTCGGGTCTTTCCACCTTGGAGCCACAAACCGGGCATTTCTCCGGCATCACGAACTTCTTTTCCTTGCCGGTTCTCTTCGATTCGATCACCTTCACCACCTCGGGGATCACGTCCCCTGCCCTCTGAATCACCACTGTGTCCCCTGCACGCACGTCCTTCTTTTTAACCTCATCCTCGTTGTGCAGGGTGGCCCGGCTCACCTCCACCCCACCCACTCTGACCGGCTCTAAGATGGCGACGGGAGTCAAAGCTCCTGTTCTTCCCACGCTGACGATTATCTCCTTCACCCTGGTGTTCTCCTGCTGGGGAGGAAACTTCCAGGCCACTGCCCAGCGGGGGCTGCGGGAAAGCTCGCCCAGTCTTGTCTGAAGCTCGAACTGGTTGAGCTTGACGACCATCCCGTCTATCTCGTAGGGCAGATCGTCTCTTAAGCTTAGCAACTTATCATAATAGCCTCTCACCTGATCTGCGTCCTTGCACAGCTCGACGTACTGGCTGATCTTGAAGCCCAGCTCTCTTAAGTACTGCATGCTGTCCCAGTGATTGGAAAACCTTCTCCCCTCCGCCCTGCCTATTCCGTAGGCATACATGTTCAGCGGTCTGGACATCGTGATCTTCGAATCAAGCTGTCTGACAGAGCCGGCGGCTGCGTTTCGAGGGTTGGCGAACAAGGGCTCGCCCGTCTTTTCCCTTTGCTTGTTCAGCCTCTCGAAGTCGCCCTTGTTCATTATCACCTCTCCCCGCACCTCCAGCAGCTCCGGCAGGCTCTTTCCCATGAGTTTCAGGGGAATGGTTTTCACGGTCTTCAAGTTCTGGGTCACATCCTCGCCGACCACCCCGTCCCCTCTGGTTGAGCCGACGGCGAAGGTGCCTTTGCGGTAGACCAACTCCACTGCCAGCCCGTCGAACTTCGGTTCCACCGTGTACTGGATTGCCTTCTCACCCACGCCTGAAAGCTCCAGCACGCGGCGATGAAAATCGAGAAATTCTTCCCTCGATGATGCCTTGTTCAGGCTCAGCATGGGAACGCTGTGACGAACGGTCTTGAATTCGTCAAGCGGGGCAGCGCCGACTCTCTGGGTGGGAGAATCGGGGGCGACGAGCTGGGGATACTTCGCCTCCAACTCGACTAGCTCATCGAACAGCCGGTCATACTCGGCATCGGAAATCTCCGGACTGTCCAGAACGTAGTAAAAGTAGTTATGGTGATTGATCTGTTCCCGTAGCTCTTTGATTCTTTGCAGGGTCTTTTTGTCAGGCTTAGCCATGCGACCATATGATGCTCCCCGCCCGACCGGTTCTCGGTGGGTCGGGCGGGGAATTTTTCATTTTTCTTTTTGAATTTTGAATTTACCCTTCATCCCCCTCTTCTTCCCTTGACGCCGCCAATGAACTTGTCCTTCCGCTTTCTATCAAAGATGTGCTTCCCTTTCTTGGTCATGGATTTCTTGAAGCCCCTGAACCTCTCCTTGTGGCGGGCCTCCCGCACTCTTTCCTCTTTCAGGCGCTCGTGCTTTACCTTGCCCGGCCTTTCAACTTCCTGTTTTGGCTCCTGTTCTTCTTCTTTTTTCTCTGCTGGTTGTTCTTGCTTTTCCCTCTCCTTTTCAGGCTTCTCTGACATAACCCACCTCCGTTTCCAGTGGTTCCGTTGTTTAAAATCTAACCCATGCTCCACGATAAGTCAATCTTTTAAATATCCGCGCCGTGCAGAGCTTGGAAGGTCGCATGGAAAAACCATGTGTTTTTCTTGAGTTTACCGACGGAAGACCTGTCGTGGCTGAAGGTTATCACGGTCCGGGGCGGTCCGGGTGACAAAAAAAGCCTTGACATTTGGGTGTGGTGGGCCATAAATTTGTCGATATAGAGATGGGCTTATCAAAGAAAGCAAGGAGTGCGCCATCCGAGGGCGAGGAACAGATTAAGACGGCTGCAAACAAATGGGACTGGCCAGACTCAGTTTGAAAAACTCGTGAACATCTAATATCATTTCAAAAAAGGAGGAGAGCCATGCGCTCCAGCAAGCATCTGTTGTGCCTTTCGTTCGCACTGGCCCTGGTATTCATTCTTGTCCAGGCACAGCCGTCCAGCGCTCAGGTGCCGGGGATGCCCAAGCTGTACGGTGAGTTCAAGATGCCGAAGATCGGCGGTTACGCCACCTACAAGGTAACCTACAAGGCAACCAAAACGGAGCAAATAGTCAAACTGGCCATCGTGGGCAAGGAGAAAACCAAGAAGGGGGAGGAACTGTACTGGTACGAAAGGGAAGAGACCAATCCAAAGACAGGGAGTGTGGTCATAGCCAAGATGCTCATCTCCGGAAATCCTCAGGAGATCGGAACCATTCACCGGATGATATTCAAAGAGGGAAAAACTCCGGCTTCGGAGTTGCCCCAGGCCTTCGTCAATCTGTTGAACCAGCCTCTCCCGGAGGAGAAGAAGCCCAAGAAGCCGAAGGTCAAGAAGCTCGGCACCGAGAAGATAAAGATCGGGGAGAAGACCCTCAAGTGCGCCCATATGCGATACGGCCCCGAGGATCAGCCGGCGGCCGAGGTGTGGACCAACGAGGAGGTGCCCCTCTTCGGCCTGGTCAAAAGCAGCGCCAAGGACGTGACCATGGAACTGGTCGACTATGGTGCGGACGCGGTCTCCGGCATTAAGGAGCAGCCGGAAGTACTGGAAATGCCCAAGGGCGAATAGTCCGGTCTCGCTGAAGCGTTTGAGTTGGCAGAGCAATCTCAAAGGTGGTGGCCCAGAAGTCACCACCTTTCGTTTATGCAGATTTAAAGAATGAAATTGATGAAAAGATACCCGCAGTGTTTTGTCTGCGGGGACAAGAACCCCATTGGCCTGAACGTGGCATTCTATTCGGGCAGTGAAGGAGTGAGGGCCGAATACACCGCCGGTCGCCACTTCGAGGGATACAAGGACATCCTGCACGGGGGCATACTCTCTGCGCTTTTGGACGAGGTCATGATAAGAGCGGTCCTGGCCCGGGGAGTCTTCAGCCTCACCAGCGAGATCAAGGTGAAATTCAAGAAGATGGTCAAGATCGGTGATAAGCTCTCCCTGGAGGGCAGGTTGGTCGAGGACAAGGGCAGGATGCTTGTGGCCGAAGGTAAGATCGCCAACCAAAAGGACGAGGTGGTAGCCCTGGGACAGGCCACGTTCTTCAGAGCCCAGGGGGATTTGGAGAGATTCCTGACCGACAGTCTGGAATAACTCTAAGGTGGCCTATCGTGCCCTCGTCCCGGATAGGCTTCTGAGGTAACCGCCGCGAGACCGGTGCACGAGTCTTTCCCTCTATCAGTATGGTTTGGGTGAGGCGCCCATCTGAGATTCGACGTCCGCTCTTTGCACGTCAAAAGCAATACCGCAATGCCGGAGCCCGATCTTCCATCCGGCAGGATTTCTAACCTATCAGATTTCCCTTGAAACCGCGGGAGATTAATCGTAGAATAAATAATGTCGAAAAGCAGGCCCGTACTGGAGAGCGGATGAAGACCAAGTATCTGATAGGAATACCGATAATCGTGGCTTTCGTGATCTTCGGAGCGCTATCCTTCAGAAGGACATTGACTCCCTACGTCAGCTTCGAGGAGGCTCAAAAGTCCGGTGCCACCGTACAGGTCATCGGAGAAGTTGCCCTCTCCCAGGTGCGCTACGATACCGACAGCCATCTTCTCAGCTTTCCCTTACAGGACCACAAGGGCAACCGCATGCTGGTGCAGTACAGTGGGACCAAGCCCGGCAATTTCGAACAGGCCGACCAGGTGGTGGTCATCGGCAGATACGAAAAGGGAGTGTTTTGGGCCGATCAACTTCTGGTCAAGTGCCCGTCCAAGTACCAGGGGTCTGAAGCAGGCGACTCGTCCCAACTGAAGCATCCTGAATCCATCCCCAGGGAGCCACTCTAAGCCAAGGCTGAACCGAAGTGCTTTTGGGAAATCTCTCATTAACCCTATCTTTAGTAACGGCCACCATCTCGGTAATGCTCTTCTTTGCCGGAGGGAAGGGAGAGCAGAGGCTTCTTCAGGCGGGAAGGCGAGTATATTACGCTTTCTTTTTCCTGACCTTTCTGGCATCCGCGTATCTGTTGTATCTTTTCCTGACCCATCACTTTGAGGTCGAGTATGTCTATGCTTACAGCTCATCCGACCTGCCCCTGTTCTATCTGATCTCATCCTTCTGGGCCGGACAGGAAGGGACTTTCCTTCTGTGGCTGTTCCTCGGGGCTCTGCTCGGCCTTTTCATCATGAAAAGATCCGGATCCTACGAGGGCTATGCCATGTCGTTTTTCCTCTTGATCCAGATCTTCCTGCTGGTGCTTCTCCTCAAGAAAAGCCCTTTCTCGCTTATGGCTTCCTTCCCGGAGGAAGGGAGGGGATTAAATCCCCTGCTCCAGGATTTCTGGATGGTAATTCACCCGCCGGTGGTCTTCGTGGGATACGCCGCTCTGGGCGTCCCTTTCTCCTTTGCCCTGGCAGCTCTGGCAAAAGGCGAGTATGGGGAATGGGTCAGGTTCGCCTTTCCCTGGGCGGTGTTTTCCTGTTTGACCCTGGGCGCAGGGATATTCATCGGTGGATATTGGTCATACAAGGTGCTGGGTTGGGGAGGATACTGGGGATGGGACCCGGTGGAGAACGCCTCTCTGGTGCCCTGGCTCTTGTCCATAGCCCTGGTTCATGGTCTGTTTATGGAGAAAACCAGGGGCAGCATGCGCCGGACCAACTTCCTGCTGGCCATACTCTGTTTCATCCTGATTCTGTATGCAACGTTTCTCACCCGCAGCGGCGTCCTGGGCGATTTTTCCGTCCACTCCTTCGCCGATCTGGGGATAAACGCCTATTTGATCCTCTTCATGGCCCTGTTTGTGATCCTTTCCTTCGGGCTACTCCTCTACCGGCTTTCTCGGATTCAGCATACCGAAGCGGCCCAGCATGCATCGTCCAAGGAATTCGCCCTCTTGCTTGCCGTCATCTTCCTGAGCGTCTCGGCGGTGATGGTCCTTCTGGGCACCTCCGCTCCCCTTATTACCGGTCTGTTCGGCAAGGCCTCCAACGTA
>CAYFQZ010000046.1:0-17546 GCA_964345305.1 uncultured Ignavibacteria bacterium
TCCACCTAGGGAGGCGGTCTACGCAGATTTTCCTCCAAACATGAATCCACGCGTCAGATCGGTCCTACAGAAAAGAGGAATCAGCAAGCTCTATTCTCATCAGGCCACTGCTATTGAAAATATCCTCTCAGGCAAGAATGTGGTAATCGTGACTCCAACCGCCTCGGGCAAGACGTTGTGTTACAATCTGCCTGTGGTGAACGGAGTGTTGGAGCACCCTGCAACCAGAGCGCTTTACCTTTTTCCTACCAAGGCGCTTTCTCAGGACCAGGTGGCAGAGCTTCACGAGATAGTGACCGATCTGGATGCGGACATAAAGACCTACACTTTCGACGGAGATACCCCTCGTTCGGCCAGGGCCGCCATCCGCACCGCGGGACACATCGTGGTGACCAACCCAGACATGCTTCATACGGGCATCTTGCCTCATCACACCAGATGGATCAAGCTTTTTGAGAACCTGAAGTATGTGGTGATCGACGAGATTCATCACTATCGAGGCGTGTTCGGCAGCCATCTGGCGAATGTGATCAGAAGGCTAAAGAGAATCTGCAGATTCTACGGATCAAGTCCGCAGTTCATATGTTGTTCGGCCACGATTGCTAATCCATCCGAGCTGGCTCGCAAGATCACCGAAGAGGAAGTGGAGTTGGTGGACAACAATGGGGCGCCCACAGGTGAGAAACATTTCATATTGTACAATCCTCCAGTGATAAACAAAGAACTGGGCATCAGAAGATCCTATATAAAGGAGGCCCAGAGGATGGCGGAGGGATTCCTGCTCAACGATATTCAGACGATAGTATTTGCCCGGTCCAGATTGAGGGTGGAGATACTTCTGACCTATCTGCAGGAGGCCATGAGGAGAGCAAAGAGAAGCGCAAACTCGTTGAGAGGATACCGCGGCGGATACCTGCCGCTTCAACGAAGGGAGATTGAAAAAGGCTTAAGGGAAGGCAAGATCAGGGGCGTGGTTTCCACCAATGCGCTGGAGCTGGGAATAGATATCGGTCAACTTGACGTGTGCGTGATGGCGGGTTACCCGGGGAACATCGCCTCCACCTGGCAGCAGGCCGGAAGGGCAGGAAGAAGAAGTGACGTCTCCGTGGCGGTTCTGGTGGCGAACAGCTCGCCCCTGGATCAGTTCATAATCAACCATGCCGACTATTTTCTGGGGCAGTCGCCCGAATCGGGAATCGTGGACCCCAACAACCTGATCATTCTGGTGAACCATCTCAAGTGTGCTGCCTTCGAGCTTCCCTTCAGCGACGGAGAGAATTTCGGAGTGGAGGCCACCGAGAAGATCCTGGCGCACCTGGAGGAACAGAGGATTCTTCATCACGTTGACGGAAAATGGCACTGGACCTCCGAAGTCTATCCTGCCGAGGAAGTGAGCTTGCGAAGCGCCGCCACCGAAAACTTTGTCATTCTGGATTCCACCGATAGAAACAAAATCATAGGAGAGATGGACTACTTCAGTGCGCCGGTTTTCCTCTACGAAGATGCCATCTACCTTCATGGAGCGGATCAGTATCAAATAGAAGAACTGGACTGGGACGGGAAGAAGGCGTACGCCAAGGAGGTGGAGGTTGACTATTACACCGACGCCATCACCAAGACGGACATCAAGGTGCTTGAGGTCACTCAGAAGATCGAAGAGCCGGCACGCAACCGGGCCTACGGTGAGGTTTCGGTCACCACCCTGGCTACCATGTATAAGAAGATCAAGTTTGCCACGCATGAGAATGTCGGCTTCGGCAAGATAAACCTGCCCGAGCAGGAGATGCATACCACCTCTTTCTGGCTGGAATTTCCGGGAGACGTCGGCTCCAAACTGGAACTCACCGGAGAGGAGCTGGGAGGTAGTCTTAGAGCTTTAGCCAACCTGTTATGGAATGTCGTGCCCCTCTGGGTAATGTGCGACCCCAGAGACATAAGGACTTTTCCCCAGGTTAAATCGCCCTTCTCCGATCTTCCCACAGTCTACGTTTATGACAACTACCCCGGGGGAGTGGGCTTCTCCCGGAAGCTTTTTCACCTTTCAACCGAGATGTGGAAAGCCTGTCAGGATATGATTACCTCCTGCGGCTGCGCCGACGGTTGCCCCTCCTGCGTGGGTCCGAAGATGGAGGTGGGAGACAAGGGTAAAGCGGGGGCTACGAAGCTGATCCGATGGATTCTGCAGTAAGGCAGCCGGTGAACGTGGCAGAGCTCGCCCCGCGGCGCGCTGGGCAAGCTGATCGGTACCGTCGGCATGGTAAAGGGGAATAGTAGGGTTTTTACCAGCTGTCGCCGGGCGGTACAAAAGCTGCCGGCTGGTCCTGTTGGTCCGTGCTCCGGCGCAATCGAAATGAAGATTCGCTTTCCCGGGCGAGATACCTTGCTCCTTCCGTCTCGTCAGATAGCTCCATCATCTCTTTGTCTTTCTTGACCACAAAAATTCCAGGTGCGGAATGAAGAAGGTCTTTTTTCTGCCGATACTATTCCTACGAAAAAGAGGGTTTTCTGCAAACCGCGCAATTTCAGGGGCTATGAAGCAGATACTGGTGGTGGGCTCAGATCCCAGAATCTCACAAGACCTGGACAGATATCTCGACCCGAACGAATTCAAGCTTTTGGTCTCTCCTCAGGGCAAGAGTCTTTTCACCTCTCTGGCCAATGTTAAGCCCGATCTGGTGATCCTGGATCTGACAGACCAGTCTGGGAGGGAGATTGCCAAGAAGATCAGAGAAGCAAACTCTGATCTGCCGTTGATCCTGCTGTCAAAGAACCCGCCCCATCAGGAAAAGGACAAGAGCCTGGTGGTGGTCTCCCCGCCCATTCGCATGGAGAAAATCGCTGCCATGGTGAAGGAAGCTTTGTCTTTGAAGTCGGCCACAGACAGGCAGAGGGTGCTTTTGGGATCGGTCAGGTTTTCCAGCCGAAAGAGCGGCCGGGTTGACGCCAAGAGCGATCGTGGCAAATCCCCAGAGGAGGGTGGCTCTGACAACCGGGACTACCAGCAGGTATTCGAGCAGACACTGATTCCTATCTTCAGTCGGATCATCAGGGACTGCAAGGGCCATATATACGATCGCCTTCTTTCCGGACTGGAGAAGACCATGATCTCCGAGGTCTTAAAGTACGTGAACCATAATCAGGTGAGGGCTTCCCAGCTTCTGGGAATCTCGCGAAACACCCTTAGGGAAAGAATGAAAAGATTCGACATTTACTAAGTCCCGTCATCAACCTCACCCGGCAGTGACAGCTCACCTATCTTCTCCCCTCTCTCGTAACAACCATCCTCCAGGCGCCTTCCGGACAGGATGGCCGCCCCTTGAGAGCTAAAAGGCTTGAGCTTTCTGTCGATAATAGTAGTGTGTCAAATCAAAAGGCAAACCGAGCGTTGGCATCTCCTTTGAAGGTGCATGATCCTTAGGTCAAGGCTGTTGTAGCCGTCCGCAAGAGAGTACTCTTTGCTCACACACTCTCAACAATGCTCGAGCTAAAAATTCCTGCAGGATGCTCAGATGTTTGCCGAAGTTTTCTGGGCTATAACATTTTGGGGTTTCTCCCTTAAACCCTCTTCCCGGAGGATGTCAAATGTATTCACTGATACTTGACGTCACGGTTGTTCTTCTCTTCTTAACTTTTCTTTTTCTCGCCTCCAGGCAAAAAGACAGATATTTCGAGTACCATCCACACAGCTGGAAGGCCTTGATGCTGGGTGGAGTCTTGCTGGTTCTGGCTGGAGGGAGCAATCTGATCACCGCTCTGAGTCAGGGAGAAGTTCTCCTGAGTCTCAGGTGGCAGCAGATTCTTGGTATCATGGGGGTGGTGGGTTATCTCGGTGGGGGAACGCTGGTGGCGTTCGGTTTGGCCGCGTGGTGTCGCTCGCTGGTGAGAATAAAAAATAACGCCATGCGACGTCTGCGGCAGTTGGCGTGTCTTAAGGCCATATCGTCCGTCACAGAGCATCGGGGGGAGCTGGAAGTTATGCTCAAGGAGTCGTTGTCGCAATTGATGAACGTGATGGGATACAGAATCGGTCTAATCTATAAGCCCACGTTTCGCTCCTCCGAGATGGCCCTGGTGGCTCACGCGGGAGTGAGTGCCGAGAACCTCTTCGTCCTGTACGACCTTTACCAGAAGAGTCCGGCCTATCGCCAGGCGAGGCATTCCCAGAAGGTGACGGTAATCACCGATGCCAGAACCCTTCCCGAATACGGAACCGTCTTCTCGGAAAGAGAGGGCATCACTTCATCTGCCTGCGTGCCCATCAAGTGCTGCGGAAAGGTCCTGGGACTGTTGGGGCTCTACGAGACGGGAGGGGATCGTTTTTCATACCAAGAGATTCAGTTTCTCACGGCTGTGGGCGAGATTCTGGGATTGGCGGCCACAAGGTGTCTGCTCTCCCACAGGAATAAGAGGAGAAAGGACTATATCTCGGCCACGGAGAATCTGCTGAGGACCACCCAGCAAGCCGATTCGCTGGAAAAGGCTTTTCCCCGGATCTCAACCGAGCTGAAGAGGACAATCGAGTTCGACCATTTTTCTCTGGTTTCAGCCGGAGCGACCGGGCAGAACACTAAGATCATGTCCATGGGAGACTCCGGAGGAATACTGGTGGAGCGGACGGCGGATTGCGGCGCCGGGAAAGAGTTCATACGCAAAGCAATGACCTCCGCCGAAGTCCGAATAGACCGGAATATCGATCTCTCCCAGAGCTCTGAAGGAGCCCTATTCAGGGCCTGCGGGATCAAGTCGCGCATCATTCTCCCCCTGCGGTGCGGAAGTTCCGTACGCGGCGCAGTAATTTTGGGTCATAAGAAGCCAGATTTCTATTCCGCCGGCGACGTCAAGTGGCTCGGGCTATTGACGCTGGCGCTTTCTCAACTCATTCTGCAGGACAGGGTCCAGGTCGAACTGCAGAAAGAGAGATCCCTGTGCAGGTCGCTTCGAAATTTCGAGAGAGGGTTGGCCGGAGACGGCCAACTGGGCCGGCTGCTTCGGGAAGCGGCCTCCAGTCTGGTACAAGACCTCCCCCGCAGTTTCGCCAGGGTGACCCTTCTGTCCAAGGAAAAAAACCAGCTCATCAACTGCGCGGTCCACCAAATAAGGGCCGACGGCATCGATCTGAGGAAGGAAACGCGTTTCTCGCTGGACCGACTTCCCTGGCATCGGTTGACCCTGTCGGCAAGAAGACCTATGGTGGTAAATCAGGATGACCCGGAAAGCCTGATGTCGCAGCAGGAGGCGCGGTTGATCATGGACGAGAGAATCAACTCGGCCATTCTGGTCCCGGTGATGTTGCACGACAGCCCGGTGGGGATCATCTCCGTCGGGGAAATGCGCAACTGGGGCCGCCAGCCTTTGACCGAGGAGGAGATAACCTTTGTCAAGCACAAGGCGGATCAGCTTTCTCTGGCGCTGAAGGAAGCGCTCCTGCGACGGTCGAATGAGCACCTGAACAAAAGACTCAGGCATCTGGAGGGCTCAATCCGGACAAAAGAGCCCCTGGCACCGGAGCAGCAACTTTCGGATTTGAGCTACCAGATTGCCAATCCGCTCACCTCCATTCGGGGATCGGCAGAGCTAATGAGGTTGAGAGAACCGGACCTCAGCCCCAACGGTCTAAGATACCTGAGGAACATCGAGGATGGCGTGGATCGGATTCAGGAAAGCCTGGAGGCGTTCCTGAATTCGGTCGCCAGCGGGAAGGAAGCCCTAACGGGGCAGTCCAAGGAGCCGGCCTTGAGTTAGCCAGCATCGTTTCAGTTAAGTCCGGCGCGCATCGGGTAAACGTCCACAAGTCTTAAGGTTTGAGATTGCCATGATATCCTCGCCGTTCCGTTCTGGAACCTTCTCTTTCAAAGCGAGACTTCTGTACTCTATCTTGCTTGTCACCGGGATCCCATTTCTGCTTTTCCTGATTCTGGGATTCCTTACCGGCTGGCGCCTGTCGTCCCAGGCAATGATCCTTCTTTTGCTGCTCTTTTTTGCCTCCACCACGGGGCTGGCCATTCTTCTGTACCAGAAGATAATGGCTCCGCTTCAGAAGTTCTTCCAGAAGGTGCGGGAAACACACCACCACTCTTTTGCCAGGAACATGGCCGTGTCCGGACTCTCCTTTTTAAATCGATATGCGGACGAGACGGATGCCAGGCTTAAGGCGAGAGAAAGTGAAATCAGCAGAGTACGAAGCAGGGTGGTGGCCTTGAGCGCAATCACCGCCACCACCAGCCAGGATTCGGAGGTGGACCAGATACTTAATGAGTCGCTGGGAGTCATTCTGGAGGTGACCGGATTTGACGGCGGTATCATGTTCCTGCGGTGTGGAGAAGAGGAGAATTGGGACGTGCGGGCGTGGAAGGGATTGCCGTTGGACGACGTGTGGGGTGCTGAACGGGTAAAGGTGGGTCAGGGAGTGCTGGGGGAAGCGGCAAGACGACAACGCATCATATTTGTGTCCGATGTGGAAGAAAACCAGACGTTGCAGATTCAGGAATTCAAAGACAGGGGCATCAGGACGGTTCTGGTGGTCCCCTTTGTGGCCAAACGGAAGGTCCTGGGTGCTGCCTTGCTGGTGAGCGCGAGGCCCAGAGAGACCAACCTGGAGGAGAACGAGCTGCTGGAAACCGTCGGTCGCCAACTGGGCATGGCTATAAGCAGTCTCGACCTGCAGGCCGGATGGACCGCCAGGGCTCGCAACCTCTGTCTGCTTCTGGAGGCTTGCTCTGCCTTCTGCGCCAGTCTGAGTACCGGTCAGATATCAAAGGTCCTGACTCGAAAGATGCTCGAGTTTCTGGAGGCGGACTTCTGCTACGCAGCCCTGGTGGATGAGGATCGCACCCGGCTGGTGTTTCAAGCGTTCTCTTCCGCTCAGAAGACGGTATCTCCAATCAAACCGGACGAGAAGATCGACCTGAGGCAACTGCCCCTATGCCATGAGGTGATAAGGACCGACAAGATGGTCAGGATAAGGGGAAGGGGGCAGCTGACCTCATCAGAGCGTCAGCTACTCCCCAAGGGGGAAGGCAGCGAGGTCATCTTGATTCCCCTTTCCAAGGGAGACGAGGCTGTGGGGTTGATGGGAGTGGGGCTCAGCTCTCCAGAGAGACTCGACTCTGAAAACCTCGACTTGGCAAGATCGATCGCCGGGCAGGCGGCGGTAGCACTGGTGAATGCCCGGCTTTACCAGAAGGTGAAGGAGAAGGCGGGCCAGGTTTCCTCTCTGTACCATGCGGCACAGAAGCTATCATCTATCCTGAATCCGGATAAACTGCTGGATGAAACCGTGAAGGTGGTGACCGAGTCGTTTGGTTATCCAAGCTCGGCTATCCTCCTGGTGGATCAAAGCGAGGGCCGGCTTTTCGTAAAAGCGGCTTGCGGTTTTCCGGATGAGGCTGTAAGAAATTCCAGAATAAGAGTCGGAGAGGAAGGCATCACCGGCTGGGTCGCGCACACCGGGGAGCCTCTGGTGGTAGGGGACGTGCAGAAGGATTCCAGGTACGTCATGGGCATCAAGGAATGCCGGTCTGAGGTGGCCGTACCACTCAGACTCAGGGGAGAGATCGTCGGGGTTCTCGATGCCGAGAGCGACAAACCCTTCGCTTTTGGGGACAACGACGCGCGGCTGCTCTCTCAGCTGGCTTCCCTCCTAGCAGTCCTTCTCGAAAACTCGCGGGTTTTCTCCAGCCAGACAAGAAGAAGTGCGCAGCTGGCTCTGGTCAACGACGTGGCCAAGAAAGTCGTTTCCGCGTTAAATCTAGACGAACTTCTGGAGAACGTGACACGGGCTATTCAGTCTAATTTCAAATATGACCATGTCTCCCTGTTCCTCCTGGACGAGCCCACCGGCGATTTCGTCCTGAGGACCAGTTATGAGAGTTTCTGCCATGCGGTGAAACCTGGATGGCGTCTGAGGAACGGAGTGGGGATGGTGGGGAGGACGGCCGACACCGGCAAGACCATCCTCTGTCACGACGTGACTGCGGAGACGGACTACATTCCGGCCATTCCCGATACCCGGTCAGAGCTCTGCGTGCCGTTCAGCAGAGGGAAGATAGTGGTGGGGGTCCTGGAAATTCAGAGCTTTGCCACGAATAGCTTCGATGAGCAGGATGTGATGGTCATGGAGACGGTGACCGATCTTTTGGCCACAGCGCTGAGTAATGCCCAGCTCCACGAGGAGAGCGGAAGAAAAGCCCATCGCCTGGAGCTGGCCGACCAGATAAGCCGCACTATCAGCTCTACCCTTGATGTAAAGGAGGTCTTCGACGCGGTGTCTCGCGAGCTGAACAGGGTTCTGGATTTCGACAGGATCAGCTTAAGCTACTGGTACCCGGAGGAACAGTTGTTCAGGCTGGAGATGAGTTTCTCTCCCGACGCGGGTCTGAGCGCGGTTGGCAGCAAGAGGATTCCGGCGAGTGAAACCAATATGTCGGAAGTGATTCGGACCGGCAAGACTTTCTACCAGGCAAAGCTCTCCATGGAAAGCGCTGCCAAGCCCATAGACCAGCTGATCTTCTCGGAAGGCATAAGGTCCTACGCCTATGTTCCTGTCGGCGACAATCAGGGGGTGATGGCAGTTTTGGGTCTGGAGGCCAGCAGGAAGAACGCTTTCAGTGCGCACCAGACAGAGCTACTGGAATCGGTCGCTGTGCACCTTTCCCTGGCCATACGAAATGCCAGGCTCTTTTCGGATCTCGAGAAGGCCTACCGAAATCTGAAGAAAGGCCAGAGGGACATAATTCAGACGGAAAGATTCCGTGCCCTGGGGGAGATGGCAGGTGGGGTGGTCCATGACTTCAATAACATCCTGGCTTCCATCTTGGGCCGGGTGCAGCTGATCCTGATGAAGCTCAAGAAGTCAGATGGTCCTCGTCCCCAGGAGATGGAAAAAGGTTTGCAGGTGATACAGAGGTTGGCCACGGACGGCGCCAGGATACTGACCAAGATTCGCGAGTTCACCAAAATAAAACCTGAGTCTGCATTCGGCTTCACCGACCTAAACCGAGTGATCGACGATTCTCTGGAGCTGACCAAGGCGTACTGGAAGGAAAAGGCCACCGCCGCCGGCACTCCCATAGAGGTCAAAAGGGAGCTGAACGCCGAAAGCGGGGTGATAGGTGACGAGGCTGAACTGAGAGAGGCCGTGACCAACCTGATCCTCAATGCGCTGGATGCCATGCCCAATGGCGGAACCTTGACGCTTAAAACCGAGGAGGACGATAGCTCGGTACGCCTTTCCGTAAAGGATACAGGAGTGGGAATGCCGGAAGACGTCAAAGAGAAAATCTTCACCCCGTTCTTCACCACCAAGGGTGAGCAGGGAACCGGCTTGGGTCTTAGCCTGGTCAAGGGAATCATAACCCGTCACCGGGGAGAGATCTCTGTAGAAAACGGCCGCGAGTCGGGAAGCAGTTTCAAGATAAGGCTGCCCAAATGCGATCTGCGAAGTGAGCCGGAGGCGCCGGACAGCAACGAGTGCGAAGGCGCGTCAGTGCTGGTGGTGGAAGATGAAGAAAACATAAGAGAGGTTCTGGATGAGATACTCTCCAACGCCGGACACCGAATCATTCAGGCAGCCAGCGGAGAGGAGGGGATCGAGCTTTTCGAAAGGCATAAGCCGGATATGGTGATAACCGACCTGGGAATGCCCGGAGTCTCCGGATGGGACGTGGCCGACGCCGTCAAAGCCAGGCACCCGTCAACTCCGGTGGTTCTGTTCACCGGCTGGGGAGTGAAGATGGATCAAAACGAAGTCCAAAAGCGAAGCGTCGATAGATTCGTCAACAAACCTTTTAACATGGAGCAGATTCTGAAGCTGGTTTCAGAGCTGCTGGCGGAGAAGAAGACGAAAAGCGTCGATGTCACCAAGTAGTAAATGCCCCTTAGTTTATTAGGTACGTCCGGAACGCAGGCCACATTGTCGAGTGTAACGTAGTGCCGGTCGTGCACTCCTCCCTGCACCTTTCAGCTCTCCGGGTCCAACACGACCTGTCTCCCATCACGGCTCAACTTCTCTCCGGCGCACGTTCGGGAAACTCCGCTTGAAGTTGATCCGGGACTCTTGCGTGGCCCGACTTCTGTCGGCAAAGCCCCTCAATCCTCAAGTTTATCGTAAGCGCGCCCCTCTTTTGGTCTTGCCACTTCCGCTGTTTTTCACTATAGTTAAGCAGGCATGGGTAAAAGGTATGTTTGTCGTGTCTCCCAGAAAGGAGTGTGTCATGCAGATAGAAGTGAAACCAGGCAGAATTGAGCTGGCACAAAGCCAAGCCGCATTGCTCGGCTGCTTCGAGGAGGTCAGGAGGTTGATGGGCCCGCTGAAGGCTGTGGACCAAGAGCTTTCCGGCTCCGTAGCCCGCCTGCTGGAGACGGGAGATTTCAGTGGCAAACTGGGTCAGACAGCGGTCCTTTATCCCCAAGGCAGATTGAGGCCTGAAAGGATAATTCTGGTGGGATTGGGAGAGAAGAATGACTTGACCGCGGAGAGGCTGCGCCGAGCGTACGGTTTCGCCGGAAGGAAGATCAGGGAGCTGAAGGTCCAAAACGCATCACTCCAGGCTTTCGATACAAACCCAGCCGGGATAAAGCCTGAGCAGTCCTCCCAGGCCATGCTGGAAGGGATACTGCTTTCTCATTACAGGCTCGACCAGTACAAGAGCGGTGGAAAGGACGAGGAACCGCTCCTGCAGAGGCTAACGATAATGAAAGAGAATCGCAAGGGCATCGGCGAAATCAAGAGGGGGGCAGGCAGCGGCCAGATATTCTCCTGGGCGACCACTTTCACTCGCGACTTAGCCAATCATCCCAGCAACTATCTGACGCCTACTCGTTTGGCCCAGGAGGCAACCAGGCTTGCCCGGGAAAACAACCTCAAGTGCACGGTTCTGTCACAGCCGGACATAAAGAAGCTGAAAATGAACGCCTTCCTGGCAGTGGCTGCCGGCAGCAAAGAACCTCCCAGGCTCATTCTGCTTGAATATGCTCCGGCCAAGAAAGCAGCTAACAGACTGGCGCTGGTAGGTAAAGGCATAACTTTCGATTCCGGCGGGCTGTCGCTGAAACCTATGGAGAATATGCTGGAGATGAAGGGAGACATGATGGGAGGTGCCGTGGTTATCTCCACGGTGGCCGGCTGTGCGAAGTTGCGTCTGCCATTGCACGTCGTTGGAATAGTACCGGCCACCGAGAATCTCCCTTCCGGCTCCGCCTTGAAGATAGGGGACATCATAACTTCGCACTCAGGCAAGACCGTCGAGGTCTTGAACACGGATGCGGAAGGGCGTCTGCTTCTGGCGGACGGCCTCTCTTACGCACAGACCTTCGAACCGGATGCCATCGTGGATGTAGCCACCTTGACCGGCTCCATCAAGATTGCACTGGGAACGATATGCGCCGGGATATTTGGAAACAATCAGCGACTCAACGCAAGGATGGTCCAAGCGGGGCAGATCACCGGCGAGCGAGTTTGGGAGATGCCTCTCTGGGACGAATACTCAGAGTACCTGAAAAGTGACCTGGCCGACATCAAGAACGTGGGGGGCAGACCGGGAGGATCTATTTTGGCGGCCAAGTTCCTCCAGACTTTCGTGGGCGGCATGCCCTGGGTACATTTGGATTTGGCCGGCGTGGATTTCCGGGAAAAAGAGGAATCCTACCATTCCAAAGGAGCGACCGGATTTGGGGCCAGGCTTCTGCTGCAGTTTTTCAAAGACTGGAAAAGAATTTGACCGCGGTGCTCCGGGCCGGTGCCGGCTGCCCCGGAACACGCGGCTTCCCATAGATAGACCTTGACAAAAGCGAGGATTGTTGTATTCTGTTAGTGGGGACGCGAAGGGAAATCCAAGTCGCTGACAGGAGGTTAATTCATGGGCAAACGACCAAAGATTTTGCTCATCGTAGTCGTGTTGGTTTGGTGCATCTTTGGCATGGGGCAGTCGACTTCTCCGGGCTATGATGTGCTCCGGCAGGTTTTGGACGGGGGCGGAGGCATGTGGTTGTCTACCGCGAACTATAAGCTTTCATCATCTCTGGGTCAATCAATCAGCGGAGTGCAGGTAGGAGCCACCAAAACGTTATACACCGGTTTCTGGTGTCCCTGGGTACTGGAGATGACGCCGGTGGAGTGGGAGGAGGCAGACTACACCAGGCGACCGACAGACTTCGGACTGCGCCAGAACTATCCGAATCCGTTCAATCCAGCAACGGTCATTGAGTATGATTTACCCAAGGCATGTGAGGTCAAGATTGAGATCTACAATGTCTTGGGACAGAGAGTAAGAACTCTGGTGCATGAGATGCAGGAGCCGGCATACAAGAAGATCTTCTGGGATGGCAGGGATGATGGTGGCAATGAGATCAGCTCCGGAGTGTACTTCTACAGGCTTGAAGCAGGCACCTTCGTTGAGTGCAGGAAGATGACTCTGCTGAAATAGAGACAACCGGACTGTGAAGCATTGGGTCTACGCAAAAGGGCTTCACGTTTTCGCTTCATCTCGTCCTGCCTGGCGCAGGACGCTAAATGCTTTCAGGGGTCAAAAAAGCAGAATTTGCCTCGCCTTTGAGTTTGAACGGCAGTAGTCTTTTCAAGCTGACATGGAGAAAGGCGGAGAGGAATCAACCTCTCCATCCTCTTCCAAACTGTCCACGATCAGGCTCATACCCAATAATCCTCTTCTGCCTTAGGCGGGAGAATGGTTATCATGTCAAGGATATCCATGCTCCTATGCCCTGAGCGCTGATTATTCTTGCTTTCCGGGGAAACCAGGTTATATTAATCTTAGAGTTCACCCGTGAATCAAAGGAGGCTTTCATGTTCCGCTTCACCATTGCAGTGTGCCTTACTGCGTTGGTCTTTTTGACGGGTTTGTGCCTGGCAGACATCCCCAAGCTGATCAACTATCAGGGGATGTTGACGGACAAGGTCACCGGGGACCCTATAACCAATCCGGGACTTGCCATAACCTTCAGAGTTTACAATCACGCCACATCAACAGACCCTGCCCACAAGAAGTGGGAAGAGCCCCACTCGTCCGTTGCGGTGACCGACGGTCTGTTCAACGTGATCCTGGGGAGCCAGAGTAAGGCTGGATTGGATTTAGATTTCTCCGAGGACTACTGGTTGGAGGTTGTGGTTGGAGGCGAGGTGATGGGTGAACGCTTACAGTTCACCAGCGTGGGTTATGCTTACCGGGCAAGGATAGCAGATAGTGCTACTGTGGCCGTATCCGCTCCCACCGGGGGTGGTTGGACGGATGATGGAACTGTGGTCAGATTGGCGTCGGGAACCGATTCGGTGGGCATCGGGACCGGTGATCCTGCTGAAAAACTCCACGTCAACGGAGATATCAGGCTGTCGAGCGGTGGAGATGTTGCATTTGTTGATGATAACACAAGGATTTACGAAACAGGAGGTGACCTGGTCTTAACCGCCGGTGACGATCTTTTTTTTGTGGCCAGATGACGATATTTATGTCGGTGTAGACGGTGGTCCCAATTGGATTCGGTTTGATCCAGGAGGCCAGAAAGTCGGCATCGGGACTACCAGTCCCCATTCGACACTGCAAGTTAATGGCTCACTGGCGATGAATATCAAGAGCGTGGCTCCAGATTACTACGTCACGCACTCAGACTGTATTCTTGTTGTGGATGGCCCTGATGAAGATCTCGGCATCTGGTTACCTTCGGCTGTCGGAATCGCTGGAAGGGTCTATACCATTAAGTATGTAGGTGCCTCGTGGACTTGGCTTTACCCGGCCGCCGGTGAGCAGATAGACTATTATTCCAATCGAATACTTCTGACCGAGTGGGAGTATATTACGGTTGTTAGCGATGGATCCAATTGGCTGATTCTATCGCATGGAGCCTAATGAACATAGTATAGGTCAGAAGCCCTGGGCTCCTGGCGCATGTCAAACCACCTGGCCGAATCTCGCCCAAGATTCGGCCTTTTCTTACTCGTCAGGCTGACTGCCCAAAAACCATCTTCTACTTGAGGCGGGGGTTTCTCATGTCAAGGACCTCCTCTCCCGGCCGCGAGATTCCGCGCCAGATCCTGCGTGGCGGAGGCTCGATGTGGCTTTCCAAGACCAGCTATCACCCCTTTTTCTCTCTGCGTCATTCCACCAGCGGGATTCAAGAAGGAACCAGCAAGGAACTCAGTACCGGTTTCTGCAAACCATAGCTCTTGAGCGCCTCACCCTTGCGGTGGGGTAGCGGCTGCAGGCATAAGTCTGATACGCGGCTTTGGCGGCTTACCAAGCAAAGAGGGCAATGTTTTAGCATACGGTGCCACCAGTCCGCCAAAGAGCTTCGATCACATCAGGAAAGCCTGCCGCTGACCCGGCAGACAATGCTCTTGAAGCTGAAACAAGGCCGGCTCACAATCGGAATCCACCAAATCATCTGCGGGGGTAGGCTGCTTCTTGTTGGCGCAACCGCTTATCGGACATGCGATTCGGACGCGGCGCGGGCAGGAATAAACGGTGTCGGTCAGTGAATTGATGGGCTGGAATTGACTCACGCAGAGGAGGTGTCGGCAAATGCCGTGTTGAGGCCGGATGTGTCCATAAACGGCCAGTCGCGAAAATGCGAGGATTTTGGGTTGACATTGAGGGAGGTCGGTGTTATAATACGTAGTGAGGTAGATTTAGTCCTCTTTGATCAAGGAGAGCGGTCACATGGTGCTTACGAGGGCTGGCGACTACGGAATTTTCGGGGTAATATATCTAGCTAAGCAGCCAAAAGGAAAGATAGTATCGTTGTCTGAGGTCTCCAAGGCCGAGGATATTCCGGAAAAGTTTCTGGCAAAGATATTCCAGCATCTCTCCAGATCCGGCCTGATAAGATCCCACAGGGGAGCCCGGGGGGGATTCTCTCTGGCCAGGCCCGCCAGTGAGATCACGGTGAAGGAGCTCCTCGAGGCCGTCCAGGGTCCTATCTGTTTCGCCAAATGCTTAAGTCGGCTGTATGAGTGCGAGCGCCAAGAAGTCTGCAAGCTGCGTGACGTGATGCAGAGGGCTCAGGATAACACCGTGAAGATTCTCACTCAAAAGACCTTGGCCGACCTGGTTTTCTAGCTTTCAGACTGTCCCTCCTTCGCGGATGATGCCCGGCGGATCTTGACCGATTCAATAGAAATCGGACCTGGTGCAGCCTTTTGCCAGTAGACCACTTTTTCGTCAAAAGCTGGGAGGACTGGGCTTAGGTTTCGCTCGACGGATCCAGTCCTTAGATTCAGGTTAATCAGCAGCGCTGATCAGATTCAAGTTTTTTCCCTTAAGGGATAAACGGGGAAGACGAGACTTTGATTTTTGTCACTTCAAGAAGATAGGGGGTAACGTGAAGCCAAAAACTACCCTAGAAGATTTGAACCTGAGCTTGGGAAAAAGAACCAGACTTCGCCGGTTGCTGTACCGGTATGGCCCGGGGAACGGCACGTTGCTTCTTTTGCCCATTGATCAGGGACTGGAGCACGGACCGGTCGATTTTTTCGCCAATCCCGATTCGATCGATCCCACCTTTCAACTGCGGCTGGCAAAAGAGGGAGGATACTCGGGAATCGTTTTCCATGTCGGTCTGGCGGAGAAGTACATGACGGAATTTGCAGGCGAGGTACCCTTAGTTTTAAAGCTGAATGGGAAGACCAACATCCCCAGCGACGAATATGCTTTCTCTCCACTGACCGGCTCGGTGGAGGATGCGGTGCGTCTGGGTGCAGATGCTGTCGGTTACACTTTGTACGTAGGTTCGCCTGCCCAAGACGAGGATATCTCCCAGTTTGCCGAGATCAGAGCGGACTGCCAAGCGTACGGAATGCCTCTGATCATGTGGGCCTATCCTCGGGGAGAGGCCATCGAAGCCAAAGGTGGGCGCGACAGCCTGTATGCGGTCGACTACGCTGCACGGGTGGCATGTGAACTGGGGGCCGACGTGGTGAAGTTGAACTTCCCTAAATTCGAGGAGTCGGGCGCCAAAGAGCTGCCAAAGCCGTACGATCAGATGAGACTCAGTCCCCAGGAGGCGATGGAGAAAGTGGTCAAATCAGCAGGTAGAACCATGGTCCTGGTTTCGGGAGGCGGCAAGATCTCGGACGAGGACCTGCTGGAGAAGGTAAAGCTCTCCATGGAGGCGGGCGTGACCGGATTGATCTTCGGTCGGAATATGTGGCAGCGAAACCTGAACGAAGCGTTGAAGATGGCCGAGAAGATCAAGAGGATCATGTCCGAATACGGCACCTGAGATCAAGACACGCCGTCATCGCGCTTCGGTCAAGAATTCTGTCTTTTTTCAATCTAACACATGGATGGTCAGA
The DNA here is from genome assembly GCA_964345305.1 of uncultured Ignavibacteria bacterium. GTDB lineage: Bacteria > Zixibacteria > MSB-5A5 > MSB-5A5 > SM1-73 > SM23-73-3. The sequence continues at coordinate 16,301 of CAYFQZ010000046.1, forward strand.
AGCCATGCCCATAAAGTCAGACACGTGGATCGAGAAGATGGCCAGAGAACATCAGATGATAGAGCCGTTTTCGGCGGAGCAGATGAAATCCGGTGTGATCTCGTTTGGACTATCTTCCTACGGCTACGACGTCCGGGTGGCGGACGAGTTTAAGGTGTTCAACGCTAAGAACGCCACCATGATCGACCCCAAGAGCTTTGACTCGAGATACTTCGTCGATGTCAAAGGAGAGGAGTGTACGATTCCACCCAACTCGTTCGCCCTGGCAAGGACGGTGGAATACTTCAAGATACCCCGAAACATCCTGACCATATGCTTGGGGAAGTCCACCTACGCCCGGTGCGGAATCATCGTGAACGTTACGCCATTCGAGCCGGAGTGGGAGGGACACGCCACACTGGAGATATCCAACACCAGCCCTCTTCCGGCCAAGATCTATGCCCACGAGGGGATAGCTCAGATAGTATTTCTGGAAGCGGACGAAGTCTGCCGTATCTCGTACAGGGACAAGAAGGGAAAATACCAGGCCCAAAAGGAAATCACGCTCCCCCGGCTCTAGTCCACCGACACAGCTGCCGGTCAGGAAACGTTGCCGGACCTGAGGGAACCGTTGGTTCGAATATCGCATGGTCAGCGAATTGCTTCTAACTTAAAGGGCGATATTCCGTAGTATTTAAGTTGTGAAACTTTTCACTAACTGTCGAGAGCTTTCACTCTCCCGCAGTTGACTTTCAGATATCCAGGAGAGGAGGATTATGCTAAAGGAGATAAGGATACATGGTCGGGGCGGCCAAGGAGTGGTGACTGCCGCCGAGCTAATGGCGGTGGCCGCATTCGAGGACGGGAAGTATGCCCAGGCCTTTCCCTCTTTCGGGAGTGAGCGCATGGGGGCGCCGGTGCAATCCTTTGTGAGAATCGCAGATTACAAGGTGCGCAGTCGAAGCCAGATTTACGAACCGGATTATCTGATAATACAGGACAACACCTTGATCGGAGCGATAGATGTGCTGAGCGGGCTGAAGCCGGACGGAATGGTTTTGGTGGATACGGAGAGATCGCCCCAGGATTTGGGCCTTGACACCTCAGCTCAGGTAAGGACCATTCCCGCCACCAAAATCGCCCTGGAGACCATCGGAAGAGCCGTTCAAAACACCGCTCTTATGGGCGCCTTCTCCGGCATCACCGGGCTGATCTCGGTGGACGCCATAATCAAGAGCGTGAAGGAGAGATTTCCCGGCGAGGTGGG
>CAYFQZ010000047.1:0-5592 GCA_964345305.1 uncultured Ignavibacteria bacterium
TTCAGTCTCCGGGTGAGCAAGCCAGCCAGCGGCGCCCTCCGGAGCAGTGAATTTAGGCATGCCGGATGGGGAAAGAGGTATCAGAGGATAAGGTACCGTGAGAAAGAGGCAGCGGAGTCGTAGGTCGTGTTCCCAACGCCGGGTGCGACCGGCGCGTAGCAATTAGGGCATTTCAACGGAGGAAAAAGTTGAAGCGCATTGTGCTTATCTCAGGCACCCTTATGCTCGGCCTTCTTGTCTTCCAGAGCTGCGACAAGAAAAAGCCGAACAATCCGGATCTGGAGCGTCCCGGATATTACTTTCCCATCAACCTCGAGTACACATGGACTTACGTCCACCTCAATTACCAATGCGAAGTCAGCCAAGATAGTTTTAAGATCAGCGCCGTAACCAGAAAAACGAGATACCTGGGGGACTATGGTCGGGAATCGGGCTGGGATTTGGTGTCCGCCACCGGTGGAACCACCTTCGTGTACCACAAGGGCGATACCATCTTCAACTTTGACGTGGGATCGACCCCTTATCCGGCCAAGGTCCTGGTGGGTCCAATCAGACAGGGTACGTTCTGGGAGGACGACCGCGATTTCGAATACAGCATATTGGGGTTCGAGGACATTTATTCCGAAGCGGCCGGAACGGTCTATCGCGGCTGCGCCAGAATTCGCAGGACCATGAGCGACGATCCCAGGAAGGCCGATTTTTGGTGGGCGCCTCAGATAGGAAAGGTCAGGAGGGCTTACACCAACCAGGGCGGGCAGTGCGAATCCGGAGAAGAACTTAGGCGCCTAGACAAGAACCCGGAGTTTCCGTAGAGCCGGATTCCTTCTTCTTTGCTTTCAGTATTTCTTTCTTCTTTCGATGAAGTAGTTTGAGCCGGGAAGGGTCTTGGTGTAGCTTTTCAGATCTGCGATCATGTTGGATATCTCGCCCAAATGGCGAAACATCTTCTTCTGGTTCACTATCACCGCTATGGATAAAGTCATTATGGGAAATGCCTCCCGCTTCCCCCTGCGGTCGGCGGTGACTATGTAGCCCCGCAGAACGTCCTCCTTCTTGTACCTGCGAATTATCATCCGGTCAAAGATCTTGATTATTCTGTCGCAGACGGGGTGAACCTTCTCCGGGGGAATTATGAAGACGAAGTCGTCCCCTCCTATGTGTCCCACGAAGCCGTCTGTGACCGAGCTGTAGACCGAGTCGCGGATGATTTCGGAGGTCATCTTGATCAGACTGTCGCCATAGTGGTATCCGTAATAATCGTTGTAGGCTTTGAAATTGTCCAGGTCAGCATAGCAGGCGGCGAACCTCTGTCCCTTTTTGATTCTTCGGCTTATTTCCCGCTCGATTATGCTTGTCCCCGGAAGTCTGGTGGTGGGATTGACCCCCAAATCCCTTCTGCTTCGAGAGAGGATCATCTTCAACTTTGAGGAAAAAAGCTCTGCATTCCAGCTGGAGTAGAGAAACTCGTCCGCTCCCGAAGAGAAGCCGGACAAGATGGCCTTTAGCCTGGGACTGGGGTGATACATGACCAGCGGGGCCAAAGACAGCACGGGGTGTTTCTTTATGCTCCTGGCCAGGCTCAACTCTTTGGCGAACGAGCCTCTGGCGGCTATGACTACCAGATCCAAAATGTACTTCTGAATCAGGTTCTCCAATTGGATCAGATCAGAGAAGGGCAAAAATTCCGCCTTGGTCCTCTTCAGAGCCAGGCTCAGTTTCTTCTTGACGTCCACCCGGTTCTCGTATAAGGCACAATGGAACATACAGCGCTCCTTCTCCGCTCCCTTCCGAGCCGGAAGGGCAGGGAAGAGGTTCGTGACATGTCTACTTTCTCAAGCTCAAGGGAGGTTTCGTTCCCCCGGAATCCGGGAGACCGCGCCATACCGCTTGCATGCGACTTGCGACAGACCGCTCGATCTGGCTCGATCACCGAGAATCCATGACGCCATCAGTACATAGAACTGCTAATCGTGTGCATAAGCTCCGAGCCGCTCCAGGGGCCGCGGAGCAGTTGGCTCAGATCTTCATCCTGGACCTGGGATGATGATCTCGATGCTCCTGCTTCAGGTATTCCCGATCCAGGTGCGTATAGATCTGCGTAGTAGATATATCGGCATGTCCCAGCATCTCCTGAACTGCACGAAGATCCGCCCCAGCCCTTACCAGATGTGTGGCGAAGGAGTGCCTGATGGTATGAGGAGTGACCTTCTTGTTGATGCCGGCCTGCAAAACGTATTTCCTCAGTATTTTCCATAGGCCCATGCGAGAAAAGGGACGTCCCCTTCTGTTCAAAAAAAGAACATCCTCTGAATATTCGTTAGCTAACTGCGGGCGAGACTCATCAAGATATCTCTCGACTGCTCGAAGGGCTTCCCTTCCCACCGGAACTACCCTCTCTTTTTGACCCTTGCCGATTACTCTCACCAGTTCAACTTCGCTCAAAACGTTTTTTCTCTTGACGCTTATGATTTCGGATATTCTTACGCCTGTTGCGTAGAGAAATTCAAGGATGGCCTTATCACGCAAAGCCAGAGCCTGACTGCCCTTAGGTTTATCCAGCAGCGTCTCCATCTCCTTTCGGGTCAGTACCGCCGGCAGCTTTCTCCACAACCTGGGAGACTCCAGGGTAGCGGCCGGATTGGAAGGGGAGTGACCCTCCTGCACCAGAAACCTGTGGAATCGTCGGATGGACGAGAGCTTTCGCGAAATGCTGGTTGGCCTCAGTCCCTTGTCGGATAGCCGGATGATGAAATCGGTAATATGCCTCCCGGTGATCTTGTCTGCGGTACGAATCCTCTTCTGCCCGAGGAACTTGATGTATCCCTGCAAGTCGCTTCTGTACGACTCGATGGTGTTGGCAGACAAACCGGCTTCCAGAGAAAGGTGATTCAAAAACTGGGGAAGAAACTGCTTCATACCGAGAACCGGAAAAGCTGACCTCGTACTTTCGGCCTTCAAAGTTATACCAGCACCGTACGCTTCACTTCCCTTTTTCCGCGCGACATTGTCAGTTGACACCGTGTCGGCGAATGACCCCTTTTGCACACTAATTTATCATACCAGGCTGGGATAGTCCAGATCAAAACGGGCTTTATAATAGATTCGGGTGAACACAAACCCGAAAACCAAGATGACGAAATACCAGCGATAAAAAACCCCTGCGGCGACCGACAAAAGGAGTATCGAGACTTTGCTGGTTAGCACGACCATCCGTTCCTTTCTGGAAAGCGCAGAAAAGGCGAACAGTGGAAAGGAGAGGGACGATGCTATCAGAAACGGAAAATCCTGCACTGCCGCCGACAGTGCGATCGCCGCTGCCACCAGGACTGGTGCAAGCAGAATCGTCTTTTCCTTTCCCCATTTGACCGCAAGCGTGACTTTTCCACACCTTCGATCCCCTTTAACGTCAGGTACGGTGGTGTGGAGGTAGATCGCGGCAACAGCCAACATATAGGGGAGAGAGAACAACAGAGCTCTCGGGGATACGGAAGAGTTCATGCTCCACCCGATAAGGAAAGCCAAGTTTCCATGTGCCAGGGCATTCAGAAAGAGACCGCCAAATGGTCTGTTCTTCAAGGCCAAAGGAGGAGCCGAGTAAATCAATCCGAAAACTGCTCCCAGGACGAAGAGAAGGCCCAACTGAATCGAAATCAGGAAGGCGGGGACTATTGCCATCAGGTTGAGAATCGCCAGCTCCCAACAGGCGCTTCTCACCGAGATCAGTCCCTTGGCGAGAAAGAAAAGCTTTTGGTTGAGCCGGTCAGATTCAATGTCGAATATCTGATTGAGGACGTACACTCCGCCCACCAGAAAAGTAGCCAGCAAAATAGCTAAGCCTGGAAGATTGCCTTCTCCAGCGACCTGTGTGCTCCGCCTGTGTCCCAAGAGCACGATGGTCCACACCGGCGGCATCAACACTGGCCGGATTAGAAAGAGGTAATCCAGGTATTTCTGCATGACTATACGTCCACCGTCGACCGACCACGGTCCACCGCTCAGAAGGTCCGTGGTCCACAGTCCGCAGTCGGCCGCCAAGATTGCTATCCGGTTGATCCGTCCTACGGACGCCCGTCTGGGCGCTTAATCCGTTGACAGCTCTCCTTCGTCGACAGTCCACCGTCGGCCGTCCACCGCTTAGAACGTCCGTGGTCCGCGGTCGGCCGCCAAGATTGCTATCCGGTTGATCCGTCCTACGGACGCCCGTCTCGGCGCTTAATCCGTTGACAGCTCCTCTCGTCGACAGTCCGCCGTCGGCCGTCCACCGCTTAGAACGTCCGTGGCCCGCACTCCGTAGTCGACCGCCAAACCCATCATCCGTTTAATCCGCTCAATCCGTTGACAGGTCTTCTTCGTCCACCGTCCACCGCCAGAACCATCATACAACCCATCCGTTGCATCCGTTTAATCCGTTGACAGCCTTATTCAATACACTGCGAATTTAAGATAGTAATACACCACAGGTGCAACAAACAACAGGCTGTCGAACCGATCCAGAATCCCCCCGTGTCCCGGTATTATTTTGGAGATGTCCTTCAGCTGCGCGTCACGCTTCAGCAGCGACTCCGCCAAATCACCCATCTGTCCAACCAGAGCCACAAAGGCAGCGACCACGAGGAGATGTTTTAACTCAGCGGATTTGAAGAAAACGTAGTAACAGAAAAACGCAGCAGCCGCCGCCCCCAGGATTCCGCCGAAAAATCCTTCCACGGTTTTATTCGGGCTCACCATAGGGGAGAGCTTGTGTTTTCCCAGGGGGGCTCCAATGAAATAAGCGAAGGTATCACATGACCAGATGCAAAGCAGCAGATACACAATCCACAGGCCGCCCAGGTTATAATCCAGTCCCAGCTCTCCAGGCAACTCTCTCACAAGTATAACGAAGCTGAAAAGGCCGCACACGTAAAATAGACCGAAAAGGGAAGTCGCCCAACCAGCGGTTGTCCCCTGTGTTCTCCCCTTGATAATGAAGGCAAGGGCAGTCACGTAGAGTATGGCCAGAAGGAAAAAGAGGAATGCCTGCTCTCCGAAGAGGAAGGCGCAGATGGGCATAAGCACCCCCAAAGGGAGCAAGACCCATCGGGGCGCTTGGAGGTTCTTCAGTTTCGCCACGTCTAGATATTCCCAGAGGCCCAGTATCACCAACAAGGTTACTAAAGCCAGAAAGGGGAATTTGCCCAACAGGGCGATGTACAGGATAAGAGGGCCTAAGGTAAAGGCGATCAGAACCCTGGTGAGAAGATTGCTTTTCATAAGTTGGACAGAGAATTCCTTCGGGAAGAAACAAGTTGTTGTCTGGCTAACGCAAGAGAATCGTGCTTTGCATATCGTCGTTGCGAGCCCGAAGGGCGTGGCAATCTCTTTCCCCGCGAGATTGCTTCGCTACGCTCGCAATGACGTTTGATTTGATCCGTTTGTATCAGTTCAAGTCAGGTTTCTCCTTTTCTCGGTAGCTATTATAACGAGAGAAATCGGAAATCGCAAGCAAATGATAGGGGAAACCGTTGATTCAGGTTTCGAGGACAAGGCAGTGGGAAAAAGGAGGAAACCGTTTGGATGGCCTGATGCTCAAAAACGCCACACAGCGGCCAGCCT
>CAYFQZ010000048.1:0-6408 GCA_964345305.1 uncultured Ignavibacteria bacterium
CTATAACGCGGGAATAGTCATCTCTCCCGCCATTGGGGCGCTTCTGATGTCATTGAGCACGGTCATAGTGGCCGTAAACGCGACATTGCTGAAGATCAGATAGGAGGAAGCCATGATAAGCTACGGATTCAAAAAGGAGGTCGACCTTGCCTTCGACCAGACGGTGGAGGTGGTCACCGAAGAGTTGAAGAAGAAGGGATTTGGGATCATGACCAAGATTGACGTCAAAGAGAAATTCAAGGAGAAACTGGGGATAGACTTCAAGAACTACATTATCCTGGGTGCGTGCAACCCAGCCCTGGCCCATAAGGCGATTCAGGCGGAGGAGGACATTGGTCTTTTGCTTCCCTGCAACGTGGTGGTTTACGAAAAAGGAGGCAAAACCGTCATCGACATCATCAAGCCGTCAACCGCCATGGGAATGATAGATAACCAGGCTTTGAAAGGAATCGCCACGGAGGTGGAGGCGAAGCTCAAGGAAGTGCTCCACCTGGTCAAGTAGAAAGGAGGTCTGCCGTGAAAGCCAGCGTTGTGCTGATAATCCTTCTGGTCATCCTTGCTCTGGCGTTCTTCTATTTCGGGGGCCACGGATATATGTGGGGTGGTGAGGGCAGGATGTATTTCCTCCCCGGGGGCGGTTACCTGTGGATAGTACTTCTCATCGTTCTCGGTCTGGCAGCCTATTTCATCCTGCAAAACGTGCAGCCCAGGTCAGGAACAGGCAGGGATAGTCCCCTGGACATTCTGAAGAAGCGATTCGCCAGGGGGGAGATCAACAGAGAGCAGTTCGACGAGATGAAGAAGAAACTGGAAGAGTGAAGTGGGGCGCTTGGTGCTGGACCGGAAAGCCATCAGATCTCAGGAGGTGTTATGACCAAAGAGGAAGAGAAAAAGTCACCTCCTTCGAGACGACAATTCCTGGCGGCGGGAGTTGCAGCCGCTGGCGGAGTCCTTCTGAGTGGATTGTTCGTCTTAAGAGACGGTCTCTTGTTCCTTTTTCCGCCACCCAGAGAGAAGAGGTTTGTCAAGTATCTGGTCGGCAAGAAAGATGAGATTCCCGCAGGAAAAGCGAAAGAGATCAGTATCGCCGGTAAGCCTGTTTTTGTGGCCCACCTGCCGGAAGGATTCAAAGTGTTCTCCGGCATCTGTCCCCATCTGGGCTGCATCGTGAAATGGAAGGAAAGGGAAAAGGAGTTCTACTGCCCGTGTCACAGAGCGGTGTTCGGTAAGGACGGGAGTGTGCTGGCCGGCCCGTCTCCCCGGCCGCTGGACGAATTCGAGGTTCAGGTCGAGGGTTCGCTGGTCTTCGTGCTGCTGGAGAGATCGAAAGGGGGGTTAGGATCGTGAAGATAAAGGATTGGCTGGTGGAGCGGTTTCCGATCGACTACGAGAGATTCATCCAGATCAACGAGAAGGTGTTCATCAAGGAGCCGATTCCCCTTCACTACAAGAAATGGTTCTTTGCCACCGGGGCGGCCCCTTTGATTCTGATCATGTTCCAGTTCGTGACCGGCATCCTGCTCATGTTCTATCACATACCGTCGTCCGAGATGGCCTACGAGAGCGTGCGCTACATAACGGAAGATGTCCGTTTCGGGTTCTGGATACGAGGCATTCACCGTTGGGGATCCAATTTGCTGGTCATCGCTCTTCTGCTGCACGTAACCCGCGTGTTTTTCACCAGGGCCTATCGCCGTCCCCGTGAATTGAACTGGATTATCGGCATCGTCCTGCTCGGTTTGACCCTGAGCCTATCGCTCACCGGGTACTCGCTGATCCAGAATCAGGTCTCCTACTGGGCCACCACCGTGGGCACGAATTCGCTGGGCGCGGTTCCCCTGATCGGAAAAAGCTTGCTTCTGTTTTTCCGGGGAGGAGAAGAGGTCACGGCAAACACCCTGACCCGATTCTTCACGTTTCATGCGACCTTGCTCCCGTCGCTGCTCCTTCTTTTCATGTTCCTTCACATCTTCATTTTGAGACTGCACGGCATGGCGGAGCTGGAGGGAAGAGAGGGAGAGGGTTTCTACTCGTTTTACCCCCAGCACTTCTTCAAGGTGGTCATCCTGACAGTGCTTTTCATCGCCGCCTTGAGCACACTGGCCGTGATTCTCCCGCCGGGATTGGGTGAACGGGCGGATCCTTCGGTAACGCCTGCGGTGATCAGGCCGGAATGGTATTTCCTGTTCGTCTACACCGCGCTAAAGGTGATGCCCATGAGGGTCGGCATGTCGGTGCTGCTGATCTTGGGACTCGTTCTGGTATTTTGGCCCTTCATCGATGAGTTGCTCAGGAGATTGGCGCCCAAGGTGAAGTTCAATTTCATCGTGGGAACCGCTGCCATCCTGAGCTTCTTGCTGGTGACCGCTTGGGAGCTGATAATATAGTCAGGAGAACCTGCAGACCGTGACTGTGGAAACGCGTCGGGTTCAACATAAATAGTAGGAGGAGACTTAACCATGGCTACTGATACCGTAACCGCGCAGAAGTGGCTGATAGGAGTCCTTTCCGTGCTTCTCATAGTGGTGTTGATCATCGTGGCCGGAGTGGAAATGCGAAAGACGCGCCTGGAGCGACCGGAGATCGAAATCAGCGGGGTAACCGCAGAATGCATCAACTGCCACGAAAAGAAGGGGGTGGCACCCAAGCTAATCGATGATTGGAAGTGGAGCAAGCATGCGGAGATGGGAATCGGCTGCGTCGAATGCCACCACGCCGCGGGCGGCGAGTGGGATGCCATGCGATGCCCGGAGAGCAACATGGTGATCGCCAAACACCCCACCCCTGGTGATTGCCAGGAGTGCCACGAACGGCAGGTGAAGGAGTTCGCCAACAGCAAGCATGCCGTCAGCCAGACTATGATGGCCCTGAAGGGACCGGATAGAAATGTCTTTGAGCCCACCATAGCCACAAAACACGGCTGTGAGCAGTGCCACCATATTGGCAATTACTGGCCGGATAAGAGCATAGGCGAGTGTGATGCCTGTCACTCCAAGCATCGCTTTCAACCTGCCATGGCCCGACACTCGGAGACCTGCGGCGAGTGCCATATAGGCCCGGACCATCCGCACATCGAGATCTTTCTGGAATCCAAGCATGGGAACGTTTACAGCTCCTTTTCCTCTGAATACGACTGGGATTACAAGCCGGGCGATCCGGTTCCGTTCAGCGCACCGACGTGCGCCACCTGTCACATGAGCGCCACCAGAACCAGCAGCCAATTCACACACAACGTGAGCGATCGTCTGACCTGGGAAAGTCAGGCGCCATTCTCGGTGCGTACGCAGGAGTACTGGGGCGGAATCACCTGGCAGGAGAAACGCAAGCGGATGGAAGGAGTATGCTACCAATGCCATTCCCAATCTTTCGCAGATCGCTACCTGTTGACCGCAGATCTTGCCAATCTGCAATACAACGAGATCTGGAAAGCTACCATTGAATGGATGAAACTCTTGCAGAAGCATAATCTGATCAAGACGGATGTTTTCGAATTCGACGGCAATGCACTAACCAGCTGGCCCAAGGAAGGCTACGACCAAGAACAGGAGCATATCGCCTACAAAAACTGGCACCACGAGGGTCGCAGGTTCCGCCATGGCGCGGAGATGATGGGTGCGGACTACACCCAGTGGCACGGCATCTGGGAGCTTCAGGAGAATCTGGCCAAGCTAATTCAGTACGGGGCGGAGCACGGAGTTCCCGGGGCCAAGAGGTGGGCCAGCAGCAAGGATCCGGATAAGTTCATGAAGCTGTATCCGCTGTACGATGTTCCCGGTGGATCCTGGGGACCGTCTGCTATGGCCTACCGTGGCAACATGCCCATGGATCGAATCTCCAATTACTGGGAGACGGCCCATGTCAATGTGAGGGCGGTGCTCGAGAGAGGGTTGCTCACGGAAAAGCAATGGGATCTATATAACGAGCTTCACGAGAACCGTGATGCGGAAATCGGCCGTCAACACGAACTGCCGGAGATTCACGATGAATACATGAAAAACCTGGGCATCGATTTGAAACAGTTGTATCAGGAGCAGAAGGTCAAGTTGAGATCGGTAGAGTAGATTAGCGTAGCCTTTCCGGCAAGCCGCTGGAAAGCAGAAGAGGGAGGTACACGTGAATCTCAAACTCATGGTCAGTTGCCTGATTGTTTTGGCTTGCGCTGGAGGTGCTTTTGCGCAGACCTGCGTTCAGTGCCACACCAAGGTTACGCCGGGGGTGGTTTCCGATTGGGAACTTTCCAAGCACAGCAAGGTCGGTACCACCTGTGCCGGGTGCCACGGTGATCTGCATAACTCCGCCCAGAACGTGGACAAGGCGCATATTCCCACACCGCAAACCTGCTGGCTTTGTCACGAAGAGCGAGTGGGACAGTTCGAGAAGGGTAAACATGCATTGGCCTGGGGTGCCATGAAGGCCATGCCCACGGCTCACTGGCAGCCCATGGCGCTGATGGAAGGGATGAAGGGCTGCGGAGGATGTCACAAGATCGGATTGAAGAAGACCGAGGAGATAGAGGAGCTTAAGAAGACCGGCCCTGGATTCGGCACGGCATCCTGCGACGCGTGTCATACCAGACACATTTTCTCCACCGAAGAGGCCAGGCAGCCTCAAGCCTGCCGCACATGTCACATGGGTATCGATCATCCCCAGTGGGAGATGTATTCTTCCTCCAAGCACGGCGTCAGGTATCTGCTGAAGCAGGTGGGAAAACTGCCGGAGGAGGCGGCGGCCCCGACCTGCCAGACCTGCCACATGCAGGATGGGAATCATGCCGTTCGAACCGCCTGGGGATTCCTGGCGGTCAGATTGCCCATGCCGGACGACGAACAGTGGGCGGCCGACCGGGCGACAGTGCTGCAGGGCCTGGGGGTCCTCGACCCGGATGGAAATCCCACCACCAGGCTGGACGTGGTCAAAGGAGCCGATGTGGCCCGGCTGACCCAGGAAGACTGGGAGAAGGAGAGAAACAAAATGCTGGCCACCTGCAGCCGGTGTCATGCGCGCACCTTCGCCAAAGGCGAATTGGATAAGGGTGACCAGATGATCAGAGAGGCGGATCACCTGATGGCCGAGGCGCTTCGGACAGTTGCGGGTCTGTACCAGGATGGCATAATACCCCAGCCCGAGTACTACCCTTACCCTTATCCCGACCTGCTCACCTTTCATGACGCGCCGACGGTGATAGAGCAGAAGCTGTTTCTGATGTTTCTGAAACACAGGATGAGGGCCTTCCAGGGTACGTTCCATGCCAACCCCGATTATGCCCTCTGGTATGGCTGGAGCGAGATGCAGCGGGATCTGACCGAGATCAATACGCTGGCGGCGGAGCTAAGAAAGAGGGAATCGGGCAAGCAATGATCCGCGCACTTCGGGTCTGTCGGTTTCGACCTGAAGGAAAGGAGGAGTGGGTTTGACTAGAGTAGTTCTCAAAATCGGTCTTCTCATGCTGATACTGACTGTCATCGGCAGCTGCGCAGACAGGGCCGAACAGGACACGGTCAGGAAGGCCGGGCTGGACAAGGCCAAAGAGGCTGAACCCCAGGAGCTGAAGGAGTATGAGGGTACCAAGCTTTCCTCCACAGGTGACTTCAGAGAAAACTCCATCAAGGGCCCGCAGTACATAAAGAAAGAGGAGTACAAGCTCCAGATTACCGGGTTGGTTGACAGCACCAAAACCTACACTTACGATCAGATTGTCAGCCGACCGGCTTTTGAGAAAGTGGTAACTCTGAATTGCGTGGAGGGCTGGAGCGTGACCATACTGTGGGAAGGGGTCGTGCTGAGGGATCTGCTCCGGGAGGCGGGAATCGACTCGACCGCAAATACGGTTATATTGCGCGCACACGACGGATATTCCACGTCTTTTCCCTTGAGTTACATAATGGAAAACGATATAATGATGGCACACCGCATGAACGGCATCACCATGTTGCCGGAGAGGGGTTTTCCATTCGAACTCGTGGCAGAAGGCAAGTGGGGATATAAGTGGATTAAATGGATAACCGAAATCGAGCTATCGGACAACGATAAGTACAGGGGCTATTGGGAAAGCAGGGGATATTCCAATGACGGGGACCTGGGTAAGGGCTTCTTCGACTGATCATCATTAACTCGGTCACACGCCGCAAAAAAGCCCCTGCGATGGACCAAGCGGAAAATAAGGTCAACAGTGAACTCAATAACCATAACGTCGCATAAGGAGGTGTTATCATGACGGAAAGATTGCAGGTGTACAAGTGCGAGGTCTGCGGGAACATCGTGGAGGTGATTCACGAGGGCGCAGGCGAGCTGGTCTGCTGTGAACAGCCCATGAAGCTGATGCAGCCCAAGACCGCAGATGAGGGCAAGGAGAAGCACGTTCCGGTGATCGAAAAGACCGACAAGGGCGTTAAGGTCACGGTAGGATCG
>CAYFQZ010000049.1:0-2210 GCA_964345305.1 uncultured Ignavibacteria bacterium
TTGTGGTCGAATGCTCGAAGTCCGAAGGATACCCTATGCCACAGAAAAAAGACCTTGACAGGGGGTTTGGTCTGGGTATACTGAGAATGTTCGAATCATTGTAGGTAGTGCGGAAAGTACATAGAAGGGGTCACTCAGGGAAGGCATAGCCTGCTGAGCCAGACATGCTGTTGTGTGCATGGGGGAGTGGCCCTGCTTACTGTTCCTTCCTTTTGGCTTGTGATTCTCACACATCTGTTCGGGCAGCCTGAAGATGAGAGGCGGGCTTAGGCCCGCCCTCGGCGAGAGCCTCAACCAAAGCAAGCTTCTGATTTGGGATGTCCGCAGTGCAGCTCAAGAGGAAGGTGCCTCTAAGTATTAGTGGTTGGTTTCTGGAACGGATGAGGCAAGCGCGACCATCGCCAGCGGGGTCGCTGCGTCCTCACCTGCGATCTTGCGATCGCCTTCTTGTCAGCCCGGCACTGGCCGGCTGGGCCGAGAGCTTCATCTTCGCCGGAACCTCCGCGCTGCTGCTCCTGGCGGCCGATCTCTCCTCCGCTTATTGGTATCTCTCATTTCTTGCTTTGACCCCTTTTCTTTTTAGAATCCTGAAAGCCTCACCAATCGAGTCCTTGCGGCTTGGCTTTCTTCTTGGCTTTTCTTATTCCAGCGCTCTGGCAATCAATACTCTGACAGCTTCTCCGCACGTCTCAATGGTCAGGTTGTTTTCGGGCACAGCGCTTTTTGCTCTCTTTGGCTGGCTGCTCGGGCGAGCGCGTCAGTGCTGGGGATTCAATGTCTCTCTGGTCGCCCTGCTGTGGGTCGGCCTGGAGTCGGGATCAATCAAGCTTGGGTTCGTCAGTGGGATTTTCGGAAAAGGGGGGCTCTCTCATCCGTCCCTGCACGGTCTGGTTGGGCTTTTCGGTTTTCTGGCAGTTTCGGCCATCGTGGTTCTTCTGAATTCTCTTCTGGCTCTGGCAATCGCCAGAACTCTCAATGTCACCAGAACCGGCAGAGAGTCGGCCGAAGATCGTAGCATCACCAACTATGCATTTACCCGCAATCTCTTCGCTGTAAAAGTGTACCTCCTACCGGAAGGGCGGGGACCGCCTTCTTGATGCCTCAAGTTGTACGTATGGGAGTTCGGCTGCGGCGACAGCGATACGGAAAGAAACAACTCGAACCGATCATAAGATTTACGTGACTGGGATCATGAGGGCAGGGAGCCATATGTTCGCCCGCCTCTGACAATCCTGTGAACTGATGATCTTTCTTAATCTTTATGAGGGTAGATCCATGTTGAAAAGATTCGCGGTACTGATAATGTTCATATGCTTGGCCACGATCACCAACTCCTTAGCACTGGGACAAGCCAAGGGAGATACCACCACTGTGTATATCGCCAAACCTACTGGTAGCCCTGCTTGGCATTTCAATCCTCATGAACTACCAGGCATGTACGGTGATTATTGGGCATTTCGCGATTCTTCGACCGTTCCAATAAAAGTCAGAGTCTGGAACAGGTGGGATCATTCGGTGACCACATACGATTTGCAGCCAAATGAGACCAAGACACATCAAGTAAGGGCACACGATGTCGAGGTAAAAGCCTTTGACTACCCATCCGGCTCGGTGGAGTTAACCGAGGCACACGCCAAGGGAACCGAAGGCAGAGGGGTTCCAGCTTTGACTCCATGGGGGATCCTTGCGCTCGTGGTTTTCATTGTTGGCAGTGCTGTTTTGGTCACTCTACGGAAGAGAAAAGCAACCGTGCTGGCTTAATGGTGATCTGTGAATAGGAGGCGTGAATTGAACAAACGGCGCGTCCCGTGCGTGTTGGGGTAGCGCTACGACTCCTGACCCCAGAGTTCGCCGATACGCTAACCGACAAACCCTAGTTCTCACATTGGCGGTGAACCCGGATCGCGAAGCTTCAACCCATGCCCGGGCGCGCCAACGCTTGTGAGAAGATGGACGGAAGCACGCCTTGAAGACCATGTCGCCTTCCGGCGGTAGCGACCTGCGGCAGAAGGACAGAACGAGGGGCGGATTCTTGAGTCGCCTTCAAACAGTTTTTAAGAGGAGAATAAAGCAATGAAAAAGAAACTATTTCTGCTGTTGACAGTAGCTCCGGTTGTGCTCATGGCGGAGACATTAGACTACAGCAATGCCTTTGCAACCGTAAGGTGCCAAGGAAATTATGCTCGTACGTATGCATTTGCAGACGCTAA
>CAYFQZ010000050.1:0-2154 GCA_964345305.1 uncultured Ignavibacteria bacterium
TGGTAAAGCTAAGCTGTCCAAGAAAGAACTGTGGAAGCTCGTTGAGGATGCTGGCGGCGAAGTGAAGAAAAGCGTGGGGCGCGGGCTGGATTATCTGGTTGTTGACCCGAACAGTACCAGCTCCAAGGCGCAAGCGGCCCGCAAGCTCGGAACGAAACTGTTGTCCGAGGATGAGTTCGTAAAGATGGCCGGAGGTTGATATGCGTCCTAACGATTTCGATTTCGACAGACCCTTCCAGAAGACCAGCGAGCGCATCGACAAGATGCACCGGCTGATACCGCTCTTCGCAATCCTTGCGGCCATTATGATCGTACTGCTAATTATCGGCCTTGGGCTCGGTGTATATTGGTTGTGGGGAGTGGTGGTAGCGGCCGGATGAGAATTGTGCAGCCGCCCCCGATACGGTTCACCTGCTCTTCGTGCGGCGCAGTGAACGAGGGCGAACCGCATGAGTTCCGCAGGCAGAATACTATGCCTCCTACTTGGCTAGCCAGGTGTGGCTTCTGCAATTGTACGCAGCGAGTTTCGCCGACCCCTTTGATTGCCAGATCCGTAGGAGCGCTGTCTTCGAACGAAGTATTGTCCCAGGTTTTAGATCGTATTCAGATGTTGCATGGACGTTGAACGTTACAGTCGGCATACGGTGCTGAATGAGATTGGTGCCGCTGGCCAACAGAAGCTGCTTGACTCCGGCGTACTCATCGTCGGAGTCGGGGGCTTGGGGTCGCCGGCTGCGCTTTACTTGGCCGCTGCGGGCGTGGGGACTATCGGACTTGCCGACCACGACGTAGTTGATGTAAGCAATCTGCAACGGCAGGTCATCTATGACACGAAAGCGATAGGGGCCACGAAGACCAGCGTTGCAGCACGTCGTCTGCGAGATTTGAATCCGGATGTCAAAGTTGTCCAGCACGACTTAGTGACCGCCAAAAATGTTGCTCCGTTGATGGAGCGGTACGATTTCGTAATTGATGGCAGTGATAACTTCAACACGAAGTACCTGCTAAACGATACTGCGATGGAGCTTGGGAAACCTCTTTCTATCGCTGGTGTCATGCGATTCGCGGGGCAAGTCATGACGATTGTGCCCGGTCCAAACTGTGCCTGTTATCGTTGTGTATTCGCTCAGCCTCCGCCTCAAGGCGTGACACCCCGCTGCTCTATAGTCGGTGTGCTTGGCGTACTGCCCGGGATTATAGGAACTATCCAGGCCACCGAAGCTCTCAAGTATTTATTGGGCCTTGGTGATTTGCTCACGAACACCATGCTGATCTACAATGCGCTGGAGATGAGTTTCTGCAAAGTAGATATGATCAAGTCTCTTCAGTGCAAGTGTAGTAAGGCTCCGCTGTGTCCGGTCTGTGGAAAAGAACCTTGGGCGAATTGTGGGTGTAACCAATGACGAAAGACGGATTCCTAGACTTCGACAACAAGTTGTTGCAGGCCATCAAAGACCGGCAAAAGTTGCTCGAAGCGAAGCTGAAAGAAATCGATGACCACTGGGCCAGCGAAGACTTTGTGTATCGCTTCTACCATGGCAGCTTCAAAGTATATGGTATGCAGGGTCTTACCGAAGATATTATGGACCTCTTTCGTGAGATAGCGGAAGAAGATCTAGCCGACCACTTTGAAAAGCCAGAGGGCGGGCGTATTAAGTTGAATGGCCAGCTAGAAAAAATCGTCAGTGAGGGGACTGGAAAGAAGTGGGACCTTTCTCATAATCAACGTTGGGACCAAGAGACTCGACCTATTGTTGAAGCATTCTTCCACGTCAGATACTTCTTGCAGATGATGTGCAAGTACGGTAGAGAGTTGGAGGAGGCTCCGCAGTGTTTACCCAGCGGATGGGCCTCTGTTCTGTACCTCTACCGGGCTCGCTGACCGAATGTGCCAACTAGTAGGAATCATTGCCAAATTGGCAGATGAAGGGGAGAAATCCGTACGCCAGCACGAAACCGGCCCACGGTTAAGAGGAGGGCTGGAGGGCTTTCGGCTCGCTAGGAACTTGACATCCGTTGACGAGTTCGACAGGATGATACGTGAGCGACACCAGCGTGAGCTGGAGCTGAGAGATCGCAAGGTCGATTCAGACACGTACTGGGAATATCGGTACGCAACTGTTCAACTAGAGTATTGCAGAGACATTTTAGTTG
>CAYFQZ010000051.1:0-3117 GCA_964345305.1 uncultured Ignavibacteria bacterium
AGCGCCCACCGTGGTCAGAACGATGAACACCATCTGGTCTATGCCCAGCTGCACCCCGAAGACTTGCGCCAGAAACACGGCGGCAGCTCCCTGGTACAGGGCGGTCCCGTTCATGTTAATGGTTGCCCCCAGGGGAATCACAAACTGGGAGACGGACGGTTTAACCCCCAGTCTCTCCTCCGCCGTCTTGATGGAGATAGGCATAACCGCCGCGGTGCTGGAGGTGGAGAAGGCCAGAAGCTGAGCCTCTCGAATCGCTTTGAGGAATCTCCAGGGGGACTTCTTGGATACCGACGAGACGATGAGCAGATAGAGGAAGAGGAGCAAGACAAGGCCGAGCAGCACCGTCCCCACGTAGATACCCATACCGGCTAGTATGTCAATGCCAATTTTGGTGGTTATCTGTGCCAGAAGCCCGAAGACAGCCAGCGGGGCCAGAAGCATGGCCCATTTGACCACGGTCATGCAGACCTCCTGCAGGGAGCTCAGAAGCGTAAGCAGGGGATCGGCCTGCTTGGGAGCAAGCGTCACTAGAGCCAGTCCGAAAATGATGGCAAAAAGCACCACCTGCAGCATCTGCCCGCCCACCATGGCGTTCAGCGGGTTTTGGGGAAGAATGCGCACGATGGCGTCGGGCAGCTCTTCCAGGGTGGGGCGCTCCATCGGCTCGGGAGTCTGACCCGCCGCTTCGCCTCCCACCGTTTGCTCCAGCAGCTCGCCCGGAATGAACTCGCCCGGCTTGATGGCAAGCGTCACGCCTATGCCGATGATTATGGCAATGACTGTAGTCAGCACGAAATAGACCACCACCCGCATCCCCAGCTTCCGGAGCTGCTCCATGTTCTCGCTGGCCGCAATACCCAGAATCAGCGAAGCGAAGACCAGGGGAACAACGATCATCTGGATAAGTATCAGGAATACCTGACCGGGGATGGCCAGCCAGTTGCCGATGGCGCGAGCCGTATCCGGGGGCACCAGCTCTGCCGACGGCCCCAGAAGGGTGCCCACCATGATACCAAGTGCCATGCCGATTAATATCTTCAGCCAGAGCCGCCCCTTTATCAGGTTCTGTAAGTATCCACTCAGCCGTTTCAGGGACTTGGGCTGCATGAACTCTAGGGGATGTGGCATGTGCGGCATAATTCCGCTACTCCCGCTCCGGTGATGCACTCAGCGTCAGCTTCAATCTAGGTCTCCAGTTTCGTGGCGCAACAAGTTTTTCCCGTCGTTCGGCCTGGAGATACCCGGGATCGTCGGCCAACAAATGGAAAAGCCCGAATTAAGGATTGTCGGTCCGCGACAGGAGATCCCTGCTAGACGAACTGGCCTCGAGCCACCATCTGGACCTTCCCGCCGACGAACACGTCGATTTGATCAACCTTGTCTTCGGCCTTAAGGTAAAGCAACGAAGGCCTTCCTATCTCGTATCCCTGTTCTACCCGAAGGTCTATTCGATCCTTTCCGAAATAACGATTCTTAATCAGGTATCCTGCCAGGCAGCCGTTTGCGCTTCCAGTGGCAGGGTCCTCCGCCACGCCATAATAGTCGGCAAAGACCCGAACGTTCAGATCGTTTTCCCTGCTGTAGGTTTCCGCACAAACGACCAGTATGGCTTTCGCCTGGATATCCTTGATTAGATCGAAGTACTTGTCTTTGTGGATTCTTGCCCGCTTGACCGCATCCAGGCTTCTCAGCGGAGTCATGATGAACGGTGTCCCGGTGGAGACTTCCTGGATGGGGAATTTTCCATCAATGTCATGCTCGTCGAGGCTCAGAACTTGCGAGATCGTCCGGGCATCGAAAGTCTGCCCAAAGGTCGGAGCTATCTGCTTCATCCACATGACGTCAACATCTGCTCCTTTGTACTTGAAGTCCACGGGAATCTGCCCGACCTTCAGATTCAGCACGACCCTCTCCACAGGCTTCTTGATGATTTCCTGTTGAATGGCGAATGCGGTTCCCAGGGTGGGATGGCCCGCAAATGGTAACTCATATTCCGGCGTGAAGATTCGCACGTCATAACCGCCGTCCCGCTCCTGTTCCGACAGGACGAAGGTCGTCTCCGAGTAATTCATCTCCTTGGCGAATTGTTGCATCTGATCGTCGGTGAGTCCCCCGGCGTCCCGAAAGACCCCCAGTTGGTTGCCCGCATATTTCTTCTCCGCAAATACATCCACTATGCAGAAGTTGTGCTTTTGCATGTCTCAATCCTCCTTTTCACGCTCCAGGTTAGATTCGGGAGTGTTCCTGAAAGGCTCTGACTTTTCGCGCCAGGAGGTCATCCAACGCATGGTCTTCAAGTATGTGGTCTCGCAAAACACCCTCGTCTGAACCGGGAAACCACAGATTTTGCTTTGCCAGGACTCTTTTTACGAGCTTTCTGAGTAACACTCCGCCGAAGTCGATCTGTGTCCAAACGTTCCCGTATTTCTGAAGCTTCCAGTCGACCGCTTTGCCGTGAATTATATCACTTCTCAGATCATATAGGTCGTAGGCCCACCATCCTGTCTGGGAATGTTCTATCTCAGTAGTCCCCTGGCCTTCTTTGACAACTCTGGTCTCCTTTTGGGGCGAATTGTTCGTTATCTCCTGTTCGATTTTGTCCGCGAGCTTCCTTTTCTTCCCTCCGAAGTCCAACAAAACCTCAAAGCACATCACAAGGAATAGGACTCTGTGCTCATCGGTCATCATCTCGCTGTAGGT
This sequence comes from uncultured Ignavibacteria bacterium, assembly GCA_964345305.1. Classification (GTDB taxonomy): domain Bacteria; phylum Zixibacteria; class MSB-5A5; order MSB-5A5; family SM1-73; genus SM23-73-3. Next base: position 2,704 of record CAYFQZ010000051.1, read on the forward strand.
TGCTGTATGGTAGAATAGCTCCAGAGTCCTTAGAAGCCGTCGAATGTCTTCCCTTTCTCTCTGGCCAAGAGTTTTTCCCAGGGCGTCACACATATCCGTCTTTTCAAACTTGGTTAAAGGAGCAGGAAGATGATACGGTTTCAGGAATTTGATCATCTCAATGTTGGTGAACATCGTCTGGTACAACCGGAATCCCTCCGAGTCGGGCCGGAAACTATAGGTATGGAGAACGAAAGCATCTGAAGTCCACTTGACGATATCGGGCTCATTGATGGCACAGAATGCGATGATATGCGCAATGCTCCTAATGTCTTCCACCTGCTGTTCGTTCACACTGGAAGTTCCATCTGGCGAAATCACCGGCGAGACCACGAATATTTCCTCGACCGGTCTGTCATAGCCGCCGGTTTTTGG
>CAYFQZ010000052.1:0-4779 GCA_964345305.1 uncultured Ignavibacteria bacterium
CCATCTCCATTACGGCCCAGCGGCTGAGATCCGAGTTCGTCCCCCGAAAGGACGAGGACGAGTACAAATCCTTCACTCAACTCATCCTCGACGAGATCAAACGGCTGGACAACATAATAAACCAGTTCCTGAGCCTGGCCAAGGCGCACGAACCGAACCTCGCCCCCACCGATATGCGTAAATTCATAAATGAGGCGGTTGACCTGGCCCAGATCGACGCCAGCGAAAAGGGCATTCGAGTCACCAGGGACATTGGCCAGCTTCCCACCATTCGAATTGATGCAGAAGAGATGAAGAAAGCCCTTCTCAACATAATGCTAAACGGAATACAGGCTACGGATTCAAGCGGAGAATTAAGTATTCGATGTCACCACGATAACAAGCAAGGCGCTATAAGTGTCGAAATAGAAGATACGGGACGAGGTATCCCAGAAGAGAAGTTGTCCAGGATCTTCCAACCCTATTTCTCGACCAGGGAGAAAGGGACCGGATTAGGGCTTTCAATAGCGTATCGAATAATCTCGGATCACGGGGGCAGAGTCACGGTGAAAAGCAAGGTGGGCAAGGGAACGGCTTTTACCATCACGTTGCCGACCCAGTGAAACCATTTGAAGCGGCTTGCGTAGCCTGATGTGGGAAGAACCATGGCACTGTATCGAATTCTCATAGTGGACGACGAGGAATCGCAGAGAAGGCAATTGGCCGGCTTCCTCCAAAAGCAGGACTTCAGCGTGACGACCGCGGAATCCGGCCCGCAGGCGATAGGCATTTGTCAGAACCACAACTTCGAGATAGCCCTGATCGACCTGAAAATGCCGGAGATGGATGGCATTGAGCTTCTCCAGAAGTTGAGGGAGATCAACCCCGAAATTCAGGTAATAATGATGACCGCATATGGTTCGGTGGAGAGCGCGGTCGAGGCCATGCGGCTTGGAGCATATCACTATGTCAGCAAGCCGATTAACCTCGAAGAGTTAAAGTTGAATATAAGCAAGGCGCTGGAAAGGTACCACCTTCTGTTTGAGAACAAGTACCTCAAGCAGGAACTAGAAGAGAGGTATAAGGACCTACAGATCATAGGAGAGAGCAAATCTATAAAAGAAGTGCTGAGCACCGTCTCACGTGTTGCGAAAACGAGATCGACCGTTCTGATCAGGGGTGAGACAGGGACGGGCAAGGAGCTGGTGGCCCGGGCAATTCATGCACTAAGTGACAGATCGGGGAGGCAATTTGTTCCCGTATCGTGCGCAGCCTTAGCAGAGAGTCTTCTGGAATCGGAATTGTTTGGGCACGAGAAAGGTGCCTTTACCGGAGCTATCAGACGCAGGGAAGGCCGTTTCGAGCTAGCAGACAGCGGCACCCTTTTTCTGGATGAGGTGGGGGACATTCCGCCGGAAACGCAGGTCAAGATTCTCAGGGTGATTGAGTCTCAGGAGTTCGAGAGACTGGGCGGCAAGGAGACTCTCAAGGTCGACGTGCGGCTGATGGCTGCCACCAATCAGGACCTGGAGAGAAAGATCGAGGAAAAGAGTTTCAGGGAGGACCTGTACTACAGGCTTAACGTGATCTCGATATTTATTCCTCCACTGCGGGAAAGAAAAGAAGACATTCTGGTCTTGGTTGATCATTTTATCAACAAAGCTAATCAGAAATCCGGAAAGGCAATCCGTGGCATAACGCCTGAAGTGAAGGACCTGATTCTCAACTACGACTGGCCGGGAAACGTGAGAGAGCTGGAGAATGTGATCGAGAGGGGGGTTGTGCTTTCCCGGACTGAAGTGATAGACAAACGTGATTTGCCCTACTTCGGATTGGTGCCCAGCAGGGCTGGCCCGCAGACTGCCCCGGCGTCAGCCTCCCTGAAGGAGGTGGAGAAGGAACACATACTGAGAGTAGTCAACCAGAACGATTGGAACCTGAACAAGACTGCGGAGGTGCTGGGCATACATAGAAATACTCTTCGGCTGAAAATGAAGGAATATGGCATAGAGCGATCAACGGGCTAAGCAGCAAACGGATGATGGCTTTGGCGGCCGACTACGGACTGCGGACTACGGACGTTCCAAGCAGTGGACGGCCGACGGTGGACGGAGAAGACCTGTCAACGGATTACGCGGATCAAACGGATGTGGCTTTGGCGACCGACCACGGACCACGGACTACGGACGTTCCAAGCGGCGGACGGTGGACGGCCGACGGTGGACGCAGAAGAGCGAATGACCTCAGGCCGCCGAAGGTGAGGGTGAGGATGAAGTAAGGGTTTCCTCCAAAACGGAAAATACATGGGAACTCCTCGGAGTCTGTGCTCGTAAGACAAGAAAAAAAGGAGAAAGCCATGGAAAAGATGATGGCCTATTGCGGATTGATTTGCACAGATTGTCCTGCGCTCGTCGCGACGCAGAAGAATGATGATGAGGCACGTAAGAAGGTGGCCGAGGAGTGGTCCAAGCACGATGCCGCCCTGAAGCCTGAGGATATCAACTGCGATGGCTGCCTGGCTGACACCGAGAGGGTATTCAAATTCTGCAACGTCTGTGAGGTCCGCAAATGCGGAAAGGCAAAAGGAGTGGTGAACTGCGCCTATTGCGACGATTATGCATGCGACAAGCTGGCAGAGATCTTCAAAATGGCTCCCGAGGCGAAGACACGCTTGGATGAGTTGAGAAAGACTCTCTAGAAGTCTGTTAAGCCACCAGGGGCAAGTCCCTGTAGCCTCCGTCTTCGAGCGGTGTCGCGCATAACTACATGGGTTCTCCTGACAGCGATACGGTGGCTTGTGAGCAGAAGATTCGTCGCTCCGGGACGAATGACTCCATAAGCTTGAGAGTCAATAGCTGGAGTATGAAGGATGAGGTTCTCCAGAAGATACTGGGGCTTTGGCGTCACTGCCTTCATAATTTCTCTTTTCTGCGCCGTCTTGGGGAACGAGGGTTTGGGGCAGCCTGAGAGACAAGAGGCCCAACTCACCCTGAACATCGAATACTTGGGTTCGGTTCCGTTGGATTCGTCTCTGACGTGTCTTGTACGCGAGGAGGATAGACACACACTAGACCTCAAGGAGAATTGGCTGGACTCGGAAGCTAACCTGGGAAGGCGTTCGCTATTAAGAGTCTCCCAAAATGGTAAGTTTAGTGTGGTTCTGACCGCTGGCAGGCAGGACATGGTCACAGCCACATTTGTTGACAGCAATGGAGCAGAGATTTGGAGTGCTGAAGTAACAGATGTGGTTCACGTGTCCAACAATGGAAGGAACATCGCTGCAGCAAGCTCATTCGGAGACATTCTCACGTTTTATGATGTGAGAGGTTCAGGCGAGCCGACTGCGACTACACAGGTTGATGGCGAGGTAACTTTTTCCCATAACGGGGAGTATTTCATAAGTGCCGGCTCAAGACTCATCCTTCGCAAAGCAGATGGCACCATGATTTGGGCCAAAAACACAGGAACAGACGCTTACAAAAAGGTGGCTATTTCTGCGGATGGATCCTTCATAGTGATGGCAAGTAGTGGAGGGCCCGAGCCAAGCATAACTGACATCCCGGAGGGCAAAGAGGAAGAACTGGAGGAGAGCTTTCCGCCGAAGTCTGTTGTGGATGAAAGGCTGGATGGGCTCCAGCCTGTGAGGGAGAGAACCGCAGAAGAGGGAAAAGACAAACCCTCAGAAAAAGCCGGCCCACACCGGAGGGAGAAGAAAGTCCACCTCACGTTTCTCAAGGGAGACGGGACTTTCATTAATCAGACATCATTGAAGCTTCGCTCAGCTCAGAATCTTGCAATCTCTTCTGACGGTAACTATGTGGCTTTGTCATGTGATAGCACTCTCTTGTTCTATGACACCGAGACTGGTGTGTTGCTTTGGAGACGAACGTACCCTACTGTTTACTGGTGGATGAAACATATGGCACTATCCTCCGATGGGAGCCTGATTGCCCTGGGAGTCAGACCAGACCGGGGCGATCGTAATAGCCCTCCCTATCTGTGTCTGGTGAGCAAGGATAACTCCGAGATAGCCAATTTCAACTTGGAAGAGCTACCGCCTGGCAAAGAGCCAATACGTCCGTTGCACTACAGCTGGGGCCCAGTAGTTGCATTCACTGACGATGATAGATACATAATAGTGTCCACCTCCACCAGGAAGTACCTCTTTGGAATTTTTGAAACCAGCAGGTAATGCTAATCTGATCTGACACCTAATGAATTCCTCCCCGCAATCATCACACATTACTAATCCTTCTGCCGGTTATTTCTATGCCTCGCTGTCTGCGATGATGGCGGCGGTCCTCATAGTGACCGGCAAGTGGACGCTCTATTCCATCTCACCGCTGGCTCTCAACGCTCTGGTGTTCCCCATGGGCATAGTTCTCCTGGCTCCCACCGTGCTTTATGGCAAGAGGTGGAAGCTGATTTTAGCCATGAATTGGACCGCCTGGAAATGGACCCTGGCATTCAGCGTGCTGGCCTGCGTGGCCATCTGGACTTACTGGATTGGCGTGAAGATGATGGACCCCACCCTGGCCTCGTTTCTCAATCGCTTCGAAACTCTGGTGACGATTTCCCTGGGCATGGCCATCTTGGGCGAGCGCTTCAGCCGAGGCGAAGGGGTTGGCGCGTTCTTGGTGCTGGGTGGCATCGTGCTGATGAAATTTACCTTCAGGGCAGAGTATTCGCTCGGCTTTTGGGTGGTGCTTTTCAGCGCCATCTGTTTCGGGACGGCGGAGTTCTTTGCCAAGATAGCAGTACGTTATACTGATCCTTTGACCATCAGTTTCATACGAAACG
>CAYFQZ010000053.1:0-6896 GCA_964345305.1 uncultured Ignavibacteria bacterium
AAACGATTCAGTAAAAGTACCAATACGTTGAGTTTTGTCCGCATCTTCCGGCTTTTTCTTGGGCTGAGCGACACGAACTGGGGCATTCCTGTAATCCGAGTGGTCCAGGATGAGCTGGGCGGCAGTTGGAGGTTAGGGCGAAGCTACCCCGATTCCAATCCGGACAGACCTTCGGCTACTATGGGGTTCATCTTCCCTCCTCTTTCAAGTAAATGCACAGCACCCGTCGCGGGCAATGGATGCACCTCAACCTCCCCCTAAGATTCCCCAGGATTCTTTTTTCACCTAACTATACGTTGTCGCTTGGAATAGAATTTAAAGCAGCGGGCAAGAGAACTTGCTGCGGTTGCACTTCGGGGGTGCAGGTAGACAGGACCATTCGTACGGTGACTCTGAAGGTCAATCGGAGTTTGGGTGTTCTTGCCGTGTCAGGGAAGAAGACTGAACCCTTTCCTCTAGATGTGCCAATCTGTTTCGGGCATCCTCGAGTTCGGGTATTCCCGGATCGGCTTTGGCCCACAGGTGCGTGAATCGGGAGTAGCTGCGCATCGCTTTTTCGGGCCACCCTTGCTTCTGATAGATCTTTCCCAGCATGTAGAGGCTGTTGGCGAATAGATCTCCGAAAAACAGTCTTCCTGTGGTAAGGGATACTATCCTCTCGAAATGCTGCCCGGCACTTTCCAAATCTCCTGACTTGTAGAAAGCCAAAGCCAGAGGATAAAGGAATAATGCGTGATCATCCGTCTCCGAATGCTGGGACGGCAGGAGGGACACCGCTTTCTGAAGAGAGGCGATGGCTTCGGGATAATTCCCTTTTTCCAATTGTATCGCTCCTACGAGATGGTGGTAATATCGCACGAGCTTTTTGTTCTCCTTCGCCAGGAGTATTTCTCTTAGCTCATCTGCTGCCCTTTCCGCCTCGCTCACCCGGTGCAGGCCAAGGCAGATCAATCCCCGCATATGCAGCAGAGGTTGAGAATCTAGGCCCTGGCCGTTTGCCGTGGCTTTTGCCAGCTGCCATTCCTTCAGGGCCTCCTTAGGATCTCCGGATGCCAGGTTCACCTGCGCCAGGTAAAGACGTGAACGCATCTTCTGCTCTGCATCTTTTGTCCTCCTCGCCAGAGCGGCCGCCTCTTTAAGTTGATTTCTTGAATCTTTGAATCTTCCCTGAGAGAGGTACAGGGCAGCCAACCTGAAATACCCTCGCCATTGCTGGGTTGGAATTTGAGTCCGCGCCGTCCCGGAGTAAATCTCCTCTGCCTTGGTCAGTTCACCTCTGCAGTGGTAAACATCCCCCATCAACGAATATTGGTCCGAACCCGGGTCAAAGGGCCACGCTCCCCGTATCTCCGCCAGAGCTGAATCCAATTCCCCCTCACACAGATAGGCTTTGGAGATTCTGTGGCTAATCCACGGTTCGTCCGGGAAGAGTTTCAAGCAAGTCTCCAGGGGCCCTCTCGCCCTGTCGTACATGCCCTTGGCCATATATGCCTCTGCTTGATGTACGTATGGTACGCTGGTCTGCGGATTGTTTCGGATAAGTATTTCGAATCTCTCTATAGCCCTGTCCCATTGCTCCAGATCGTAGCACCACAGGAACCCAAGATTCAAATTCGCCTCTTCATCCTCCGGATAGATCTCCAACAGTTGGCTGTATGCTTGAACCGTCCTCTGGCTGGTCTGCTCCGACATACTGTAGAGCTCTGCCTGGGTCAAGTAGAAATCCCTCGCGGACAATCGGCCTTCAAGCTCGCAAGCCTTGTTCAGGGAATGCCAAGCCTGCGAGATCAAACCCAAATCGCCGTATTCTCCGGCCATGGCTCGGTAGGCTGAAGCGAATTCGGGATCCACCGACGTAGCTCTCTTCATACGGTCGACCGTCTTCCGGGGCGAACCACCCTCAAGAGCGTTTATTCGTCCCTGGATATAATGCCTGTACGCTTCCGGAGAATCCGTCATTATCCTGGCCGACCTCTCATCAATGTCTCTGGATATCAACTTCTCGGAAAGGTTCAGGTCGAGCTTGATTTGGGAAGTCAGCTGGTCGATCGTGGCGGGAATGTGCTCTTCTTTCTCACATCCCACCCTTCTGGAGCTGATCACCACCCCTGTGTGCGGATTCTGAAGTACGGCGGTTACGGTCAAATTGGCACCCTTTGCCGCAAAGCTGCCGGTTAAGATGTAGTCCGCCCTCACTCCCGTAGCTATCTTTTTGAGCTCCGCCGCAGAATATTGATCAGCTCGCGGAAGGTTTAGCTGCTTCAGTGTTCCGAACACTGCCTCCTGGTCGACCACCTTGAGAAAAATCGATTGCCTTAAATCTGCCGTCAGCAGCTCGGCCAAGCCTGTCTGCCAGAAGTCCAGGTTTTTGTCTTGTGACTGGTTTTCGAAATGTAGGACGGCCAAAGAAGGCTTAACGACTGACGTGGGGACGGGCTGCTTCAGGGGGACGGTGCGCCAGGCAGCGGCTCCTGCCAATACCACAGCGAGAAGAATCAAGCTGGGAACCACAACTCTCCTCAGGTTGAACCAGACACCCGTCTTCCCTAGGATCGCTGGCCATTTCTTCGAAGGCTCTGCGGCTGCGGTGGAAATGCCGCGCACAATATCGCCCAGCTCTCTGACAAGTGCCTCCACGGACTGGTACCTGTTACCCCTGCTCTTCTCCATGCATTTAAGAATCAGGCGGCTGAGAGACGCCGGAACCTGAGTGTTCAGCTCCCTTGGAGCTTCGGGAACGTGAGTGGTATGCTTGACTGCTACGCTCAAAGGAGTGTTTCCTTCAAAGGGAACTTTGCCTGTCACCATCTCGTAGAGGATTATTCCCAGCGAGTAGATATCGGAGCGGTGATCTGCCTCTGCCCCTTGGACCTGCTCGACGGACATGTACTCGGGAGTGCCGATAATCACACCCGTTTCCGTTACTCCCTTCTTCTTCATGGAGCAGGCTATTCCGAAGTCCATTATCCGAACATTGCCGCTTTTGTCGAGCATAATGTTCTGTGGCTTCAAATCACGGTGCACAACCCCCAGCCTGTGAGCCTCGGCCAACCCTTCGCATACCTGCCTGGCTATGGAAACAGCCTTAACTATGCCGAGCGCCCCCATCCTCCTGATTGAGCTCTTCAGATCCTCACCCTGTACGTACTCCATGGTTATGAAGTAGGCCTCCTGGTGTTTGCTCAGGTCATACACCCGGCAGACGTTGCGGTGCGAAATCTGGCGGGCCAGCTTGAGTTCGCTTCGGAAGCGCTCAATGCTCTTCGGGTCGCCGCCGGTCTCGGGATTCAGAAGCTTCAAAGCCACCTCCTCCTCGACCTCTTTGTCCCAGACCTTGTAGACCCTCCCCATACCCCCCTTACCCAACTCTTCCAAGACCTCGTATCTGCCGCCGAGGACGCTCCCCGCAACTACTCTTTTCGGCGGCGGGGGCAGAACGGCCGTAGCTGCGACGGGACCGCCCTCCGTCCCGGAAAGCTCGGTGGCACACATACCGCAGAAGCGGGTGGTGTCGGGGTTGTCGGAATGGCATGTGGGACATTTCATTACTGATTACTCCTGTCGAACGCAAAGACTGCCAGAAGCACGTCCAGAGACAGCTAGCATCGTACCACGCATCATCACTCGGCATGCCACGAGCGGGCCGCAGCTTTCAGTCCCGCAGGCGCGCAGGGCGCTGATCGGAAAGCGCCCGTCGTCATCGCGCAGCAGGTCTCAACTCCAAAAGCCGCTGTCGTACCAAAATCTCCACTCATCCGGTGAATGCCCGAGACAACCGTTTCATCTATCTCTCGACCCCAGAGCGCCTTAAGCCCCCTGATTGACTTCGGTACCTGAGGGGTTTCACTATACGGGAATCGCCAGCTGCGGGTAATGTAATACCCCTATGTGTTCCCTGGGTCTGTTCCCCTCTATGCCATCGGACGATTCCGGGCCGGCTTTAGCAATGGTGGCTCAAAATTGTCCGGGATAGTCCCCTGTTCTTGGCTGATCCATTTGAGCCAAAAGCGGACCTAACTTGATACAGATGAAATCATCTTACGACCCTGCACCTGGACACACCACCCTGAAGTCAAAAAGTGAAAAGATTCACAAATTACGACTTGACTCCGGAGAGCTTTCTTATACTTTTAGATGTAATCGTGAACCAGAAAGGCGGACAATGCTGAAAGCAATTCTCCTGTACCTTTCCAGACAAAAGGGCATCCAGAATTTCATGGTCAATTTCGGGGTCACCCGACGCGTGGTAAACCGATTTGTATCCGGGGAGGAGCTGAAAGACGGTTTGGATGCGGTGAAGAAGGTCAACTCCGAAGGCGCCATAGCCACCTTGGACCACCTGGGGGAAGAGGTGTCGGAGCCCGCCGAGGCGGTGGCGGCCAGGGACGTTTATCTTGATGCGATCAGCCTCATCGCGGACAATGGGGTGGACACCAACGTCTCGGTCAAGCCCACTCAGGTCGGCCTTAAAATCGATAAGGGCCTGTGCGAGGAGAACTTTGCTCTAATCATCGAGAAGGCAAAGGCTTGTAATAACTTCGTCAGGATGGATATGGAGGGTTCCGACTGTACCCAAGATACACTTGACGCCTTCTCCAGCTTAAGGAAAAAGTACGACAACGTCGGCATTGTGATCCAGAGCTATCTTTACCGGAGCGACCAGGATGTTGACGAAGTCCTGAAATTGGGCGGCAGAATCAGGCTGTGCAAGGGCGCCTACAAGGAGCCCAGAGAGATCGCATTTCCCAAGAAACAGCGGGTAGACGAAAGCTTCGAGAGACTGATGGAGAAGATGCTGAGAAGCGGCATCTATCATGGAATCGCCACGCACGATGAGAAGTTGATCGAAAAGACCAAGCAATTCGCTCGGGAAAACAACATCCCCAAGCAGGACTTTGAATTCCAGCTTCTGTACGGAATCCGCACGGAGCTTCGACATAAATTGGTCGAGCAAGGCTACAACGTGCGCGTCTACATCCCTTTTGGAAGGCAATGGTATCCTTATTTCATGCGGCGTTTAGCCGAAAGGCCTGCCAATCTATTCTTCTTCATTAAGAATTTCTTACGCGGTTAGCAGCCATTGCAGAATCACCATCAGTTCCACGAATCAAGAGAACGGACAGTCTTCCGTCTCATCTTCGCAAGCTAGCGGGCCAGGGATCCCCGGACTCGCAACCCACTGTTCTTACCAAGCTGTGCCCCTGTGAGGTAGGAGTCCCTGACGTGGACATGGATGTCGAGGATGCATGGACCGTTTCTAACCGCCGGTTTGGCCCCTAAGTCCCACAATCGGTCTTGAGAACCAAATGTCCCCAAACAGAAGGGAGTCCGCCCAGCAGTGGTTTGGCACCGGCAGGTCCTCGGAGTCCCTTCAAACCCTTCCCATCAGATTCCTGAAACTATTGGAAACCTTCTGGAAGTTCGTGCGTTTCTTAAAATAGAGGAGAAGCTGGTGGAGAAGATTGCACCGTTGGGTTTGAGATGTTACGGCGGTGCCTGATCACAAACTGTCGAAGCATGAGACCAACAACTTTCCAGCGGACGGAGAGAAAAGCGGAGGGAGTTTAGCTCCTCCGCTTTTCTCTTTCCGATTCTCGCGGGCCACCTGAGCGAGTCCCTAAGTGCTAGAATAGATTCTCACCGGGGCTTTCACTAAAACAGGTAAAGCGCCCGGAGATCTCTGATCCCGGTTTCTTCAAAGAAATCTCCGAGCGGGGCTGTGAATTGCTCTCATGCGGGCAGGGGCGGGGATCCCCACGCTTCCATGGATCGCTTTGGTCGCCCCCGCCACCTATTAGTGGCTGCCTCTCGTGCCAGAAATGAAGTGAGCAGATGGGGAGGGAAGCCCAAAGCAAATTGACCGCCCGGGTGAACCTCGTAGGATAATTCCCACCGGCTCAGAAACAAACAAAAAGTGAGGCACCGAAAATGACGGCACCTCAGTCGGGGGCAGCATCCCGACGCCTGACATGTCGGTGAAGAGCACAAGACCTTGGGACGAACGAGCAAAGCGTCTGGCGCAACTGATAACGCCTGGCTATTCCTCGCCAGGCAGCATACGAATTATCTGCTACTCTTCTTTGACTGCTGACTTGACCTTTTTCATCATCTCCGGATCTTTCAGTTGCTCATCCGTATAACCGTGGACCTCTTTGCCATGCTTTACGACGTCTGCAATCAGCTCCTCTTCGGTCTCACCACGTGCGACATAGGGACAGTCAATCCCCAGATCTCGACAAGCAAAGGTCTTTGCCATGTTTATCACCTCCCATCAGACGAAACTGGTTCCAGGCCTGTGACCACCTTTTTGCACTTATCCAGGCTGAGCTCACCCCACAGTACAACCATAAGTGATGGATCCAAATCTGTCAAGCCTAAAATCGCGTACATCTTGTCGTTTAGAACACTAACGGCCAAGCCGCTCCCGTTGCATTTGCTCCCACAGGAGTACTTTCGTGATTGGGTCAACCCTCAGGTAGATATCTGGAACAGCTCTCGGCAGTTGACTTGATATTCTGGCCGGAGGCTAGGGTGGAGGTGGCATGAGCTTTATGCCTCAACTGGTATCTGCCTTGTTCCGCAGTCGCAGACAAGACGCACCTGTTTCGAGTCTGATGTTCGCTGCTGTGCAATCTAATTGAGTCTGCAGGAGGTTTCCCTAATGGCACGCGCACGCTGTCGGCATCGGATGTGAGAATCGCCCGTTTCAATTCTGTTTCAAATCAGCTTAGGTTTAGGTAGGCTCAGATAGGCTATCGGAGAATCAACCGTTGCTTGACCCGTCTTGCAGCAGCCCATCTCTTAACAGACAAGCCAAAGTGCATCTTGGGGTTAAGACGTTCGTTGGAGGGAAGTCTGATTTGGGGCGGTGGACCAGAAAATCAAGTCTCAATTTG
>CAYFQZ010000054.1:0-2013 GCA_964345305.1 uncultured Ignavibacteria bacterium
TACCGACCTGATACCCCGCCCGGGAGAATATGACGTCCCGCTCGTCGACTCTCTCGGTAACAGCAGCAACCTTTTGCTCCTTTCTCCTGCCGATCGGCATGAAGAAGATGAGTAGAAAGGCAGCAACAGGAACTACTACTCCTGCTAGAATATGCTCGCCGGGGCTAAAAACTGAAAATCCGCCAAACCATATGCTCACGAAGAGCAGAAATAAGACCAAGCTTAAAAGAGCGGCTCGGCCTTTATTCTCCACCACAGAAGTAACGCCGAACGACCCCAAAAAGAGGGCAACTGCGGCACCTATGACAACAAACGGCAATGAAAGCAGATTCATATTCCTGCTATCGACACGCGTTGAAAGCCATAATACGCATATTCTGCAGCATGGGCAAGCGCATTTACCTGATTGCAAAGTGAAGCTGACCACCATAGTTCTTGCCAGCAGCCCTGACGACCTCGACTTGCCAGATCGACGATAAGTGAAGGGTTACGATGACATTCTCGCTCCGCATATACGACATCGCTCATATCACACCTCCCATTCTGACCCGCTTCGATCATTCTCTCATGGGAATCTCGATCAGGGGTTCAAGTCTCTCATTCTTTTTCAAAGGCCCGGGGTAGATGGCAAGGATTGCAGTGTCGAGATCGAAGAGACCTGTCACCAGAGTGATGCTATTATCCGGGGGCTGCCCGTTTCGCAGTATCGGATAATCTTCTGCTTGGCGGTCTCGCAGCACGTCCAACAGGCCAGCCTTGTCTTGTACGACTCCGCCTGCCAATAGCGCCTCACCTCGCTTCTGCCTGGATTCACTGGACGGCGAAACCGATTGACCCTTCCGGGAGAGCTTGACGTAGTGATTGGCATGAAAATAGGACCCTTCTATTTCTGTGACATGATGATCGTGAGGGGATACTTCCAAATCGACAATCCGGCGTTCCTTCAAGGAGCCAACGGTATAGTTGAATCCCGAAGCGCGCCCGGGAATGGTGGCAAGCTCGATCGCCTCTTGCAGCGATCCGGCCTCAAGTAGCGACCGTGCAATGAAGTGCCTGCCCAATCCTATGACCGCCTCTGTAGTTGGAACGCTGTTTGCACAAAAGCAGACACTCTCGCTGTTGAAGCCAAAAGCCCTTCCCGGAAGATAGCCGGGATAGCAGAGTGCTGTTAAGGCTGGTTTTCCCGAAATCTCGAGTCGCAGCAGGTACATCTGTTCTTCATACATCGTCAAATTGTCCTCATTGTGCCCGAAGAGTGCCCTATCGGCGGTGAGAAGCGAGCACGTGGAGCAGCCGGAATGCCCCCCAACTGCGGAGTAGACCTCATACTCCACCCCCAGGTTGGCCAGCAGTAGTTCCTCAAACGATACTCCCGCTCCTTTCGAAATCCCCTGCAGCTCCGAAATATAGTCGGAGAATCGCAGACTGTGCAGGCGAGCCAATTCCTCGTACAGCCGCTTGCCTTGATCTGTTCGATGAAACGGAAGAAACCGGTCCTGCAGCGATTTATTTCCGCCCAGGGTCTTCCGAATCTGCTGCCCGAACGTGCGTCCTACGGCAAATCCGACGTCGAAGTGAGATCCACGAAAATTAGAGAGTCTCATATTAGCCAGTGGCTTTCAGACATAAACCAAGTTGCTCTCCGCACCCAACTATTCAGTATACGTTCCAAGCAGGCAGTCGGTCATTCCAATGCTGAGACGACTGCATGGGTCCATTTCCATCGCGCCTCTTAGCCTGACAGGAAGATGCGCGTTGCACGGGACCCAACTCTCAAGGTCACTTTGCGCGACCTGTCACCAAAATCTGTGCGGGTGCAAACGGCGTCGGATGGACCGTGACGTCCGTAAAGCCAGCCGATTCGATCCAACTGGTATAATCAGCCCCGGTGTAACACCGCGTGCCTGAACTGATACGGAAGAACAACGCCAACCCATCCCCAGCCAAGTCATGCTCAGCGTCAGGGTCAGGACGTTTGAACTCCCAGATCGCGACGGTCCCGTCAGGTACCAG
>CAYFQZ010000055.1:0-13018 GCA_964345305.1 uncultured Ignavibacteria bacterium
CTCCAAATGCGGGATGAAACTGCATATGAGGGCTGCAGAGAAGGCCGGAGAGCAATCCACCGAAATGATCAGCTACGTCTGCCCCATGCACCCAGATGAGGCTTCCGGAAAGCCCGGTAAATGCTCCAAATGCGGCATGAAACTTGAGGAGAAGAAAGCCGTCGAGGAGCCGAAAGGCTCCAAGATGTAGGTCAATTGTGCCACGTTTGAGGCACTTGCAACCTTTTGTCCCTGGTGACGGGGATAATACAGAGAAAATGAAAAGCCCCGCCGATTGGCGGGGCTTTCGACATTAGCAGTCAAAGATTCGAAGCTGCTATGGTCCGCAGCAGCGCGGGAAGTCTCCGTCCTTGAATAGATAGTTGAGCTTGAAGATCACGTCTCCCAGATCCTCGACACCATCGCAGTTGACGTCTCCGGCTGGCCAGGGCGGGGGAGCACCATTCTTGAAAAGGTAATTGAGCTCCCAGATCACGTCGGCGATATCGACTTCTCCGTCGCCATTACAGTCTCCTCGATAATCCCACGGACTTACGTGTATGCAATACTCAACCTCGGTGAAGATCGGAGACACTCCATCCCACGGTTGGGTCAGACTTACGAATTCCTCCGGCACGTTCTGGGCAAAGAAGTTTCCGGTCCAGTAGTGGGGGTCCGAGGCTACCGCGTAATCGACAAGATGCCACCGGCCAGCAGGACCCTCTGACTCCTGCGCCGTGTACATATCGTGCGAGACGTTGCCTTCGTCGTTATGCACTGTAGGATCGTGGCTGCCCGATGGGTGGTAGACGAGCCACCCATCTCCGACTCTGCCGTCAGCCAAACCCAGCTCTGCCGCGTCGATGAAGGGATCGGAGAAGGCAATTTTTTGCTCGATGGAGTTCACGCCGGCCACGGTGACGTAGTGCCCGCCAACACGCCGCCACTGCCCACAAGCGGCAAAGTTACCGCAATCCAGTTCATCCGGAGTCGGGTCCAAGCCGCAATTCGGGTACGGAGTTGGTGGCGGCGGTCCTCCGGAAAAGAGATAGTCGCTAATATACTAACAGTCAGCACCCTCTATGCCTACATCCAGTATCCCATCATCGTCAGCATCCGCGGCATCATCGCAGGGGAAGGGTCCTTCGTCCCAACATGCCAGGATATCCTCCATGCCGAGGACACCGTTCTGGCTGAGATCTCCTCTGATGAACCTCTGAGATTGCTGCTGCGCGGGGGCTTGTTCAAGATACCAGAAGCCCAAGAGCAGAATCACATTCTCGGATTTCTCTACAAGCGATTCCACGTAGGCGAAGGTGGGCCTTGCAGTGATTGCCACGCACAGAGTGTCTGACAGATAGCTGCCGTCATCGAACATCTCGCTCTCCAGCCAGTCTTGAACACCCTGGTGTATGTCCAGAATATTAGTTCCTGCATGATTACAGTAACCGGTTTGAATCCCATCAGTGTCGAAGTACCAGGCCAACCTCTCCACCAGCTCGCCCCAAGGTGGCATTGAGCCAGGCTGTGGTCCAGGCTGAAACGGTTGCTCCGTGGCTGGAGGCCATCCGATTCCAGGATTCCATTGGGTTCCGGTATGATCCACATTCCAGGGATCGTGATCATCCCAGCCATCAAAAGGCGGGAGCTGATCCAAGTAGTCCCTTACCAGTGGGAACACATCAATCCCGTCTCCAGGCCATCCCCCAAGACCTTCATTATACTTGGAGTCGAACCATTTAAAGCAGTTGGCCACAGCGCAAGGTCCGCAGAAGGTCCAATAGCCAGTTTCCATTTTGATCCATCCATCTTGTTTCTGACCGATGTCCGGCATACCAGAGGGAGCGTAATCCTCGTAAGCCAACTTCCAATACCACTCTCCTCTTCCCACACCAGTGCAATAAACATCGCTACACAGGGCATTGCCCGTTTCTATGATGCAATCGTGCTGGCCGATAGAAGTCGGCTCAAAGCGGACCGTCACTACCACCGAGTCACCAGGTCCCAGACCATATGCCCCTCCGCCAGAAATAATACCGTAGTGATCACACGATTCACTCACACTTCCAGTCAATATCTCTCCGCCAGTGTTGGTAATGGCGAAAGTTTTATCCAGATAGCTCCCCAAAGCAACTGTGCCAAAATCAAGGCTGGTCGGCGAGACTTGGCAATAGGTGGTCTCAAAGACCGCATGCAGAGTATGGTCATCATCCATGAGAACTGAATGAGGGTTAGCTGAGCCCACATCGTCCCCGTCCAGCTCCCAATGGTCAAACAGATACCACGAGTGTGGTATCGCCGTAGCTTCAACAGAAGAGTCACATGGATAAGAGTGGATTCCAGGAACTGGATCCGTTGTTCCCCCAGCCGTAGCGGTTATTGTTAAATCATAGTTGATCTCGGCGAAGACTGCATGTAGCGTATGGTCATCATCCATAAGAACCGAATAAGGGTTAGCTGAACCTACATCGTCTCCATCCAGCTCCCAATGATCAAGCAGGTAGCATGAGTCTGGTATCGCCCTAACTTGGCTAGAAGAGTCACACGGATAAGAGTAGATCCCGGGAGCTGGATCTGTTGTTCCCCCGGCCGTTGTGGTTATTGTTAAATCATAGTTGATCTCGACGAAGACGGCATGCAGCGCATGGTCATCATCTACTAGAACCGAATAGGGGTTAGCTGAACCTACATCATCACCGTCTAGTTCCCAATGGTCAAACAGGTAACATGTGTTTGGAAATGCCGTGACTTCAACGGAAGAACCACATACATAAGTGTAGGTTCCAGGAGCTGGATCCGTTGTTCCACCCTCGGTTGCGGTGATTATTAGCTCGTAGGCTGGGCAAGCGTATTTGAGATCGTTGTTGCTCGCATCATAGTAGCTGATGTGTGGGTTATCACCGCTGTCCAAGACAATAGAAGTACCCCATTCGCCCATATCCCAACTATCCACTGTCTCCGTATGCCATGTGCCGTCATAGTATGCATACTTGACAGCCCAGAGTCCACTCGCCTCATAGCTGATATGAGGGTTGTCGTTGCTGTCCAGGGCAATAGAACTGTACGCTCCCGCATTACCATAACTATCGACGATCTCTATGTTCCAGCCGCCATCATAGTAAGCGCGTTTCAGATGACCGTTCACCGCATCACGATAGCTGATGTGGGGTTTGTCGTTGCTGTCCAGGGCAATAGAATTATGCTGTCCCACATGACTACTACTATCGACTGTCTCCGTGTGCCACGCGCCATCATAGTATGCATATTTAAGATGATCGGGGGTTACGACATTATAGCTGATGTGGGGGTTATTACCGCTGTCCAAGGCGATAGAGGTGGCGTGATAAATATTACCACTATCCACTATCTGTATATGCCAGGTACCGTCATAGTAAGCATATTGCAGCCCGAAGCCAATGTAGCTGATGTGGGGGTTATCGTTGCTGTCCAGAGCAATAGAAGTGAACTGGCCTGCGTTGCCGCTATTATCTACTGTCTCTATATGCCACGTGCCGTCATAGTAAGCATAGTTCAGGGCAAGATCAGTCTGATCACGATAACTGATGTGGGGATTATCGCCGCTGTCCAAGGCGATAGAAGAGTACTCTCCCACGTCACCTGCAGCGTCCACTGTCTCTATATGCCATGTGCCGTCATGGTGAGCATATTTCAGATCCTGGTAGGTGCCATCATAGTAGGTGATGTGGGGGTTACCGTTGCTATCCAGGGCAATAGAACTATACCTTCCCACATCATCATCGCTATCCACCGTCTCTATATGCCATATATGGGTGTTCCCAGCTAATGCGTATCCTCCGCCAATGCCAAATCCCAACGCTAACATCCCTGTCACAAGCACTGTCAACACCATTCGCGAAAGTACTTCCCTTTCCAATCTCATTCCTTGTTCTCTATTTGTCATCTTTCTCGCCTCCTTTCTTTATCTCGTGATTTACGAGTTTTCTCTGCGCACAGAAAAGCTTGCCAATTCCGCGCCATCCCGCGGACCATCAGGCTGTTAGGATGTACAGTCAATAGTTAACACTGTTTCTCAATTTTCGTTACACAAAAGTTCCCACGCAAAACCGGATAGATGAGTCAGCTTGCCCGAATGTAAGAGACTTTGTTCTCCCGGGTTGCTGGGGAATGATGAAGAAAACAAACATGTAGTATTAGTTCTTTGGACAAGGGATGCCCGTATTCTCGACTCACTCCGATCAGACTGCCGCCTTCCGGGGTGATTCTTTGAACAGACACAGCGGTGCTGTTGCTGTTGAACTTTGCGCCCCTTCTTGGTCTCCAGGTCTCTTCCTGCTGACAACAGTATACACTTCACGCCTGTATTTGTCAAGCGAAAAATTGGGAATCCCACCGTACTCTTGGCGTAGTCCGTAAAGTGTCGTACCAGGATGTAGTAGCACAATAGACGTGAATGCAATTGCCGCTCCCGGAGTTGCTTAACACCCAACTGCCCTTGCTGGCCTCTTTTTCACACGAAGGCGGGTTGGTCGTTTGCTTATCTTCCCTGAACATTCAGACGCAGACATGTTCTCCGTCGAGGATCACAATCTTCGTCAGAGAGACGTCGCTGGTTCTCAGGTAAGGGCCTAGGATTTCACGTGAAGATTTTTTTGATTTGCTTTTTGCCGCGAAATTTGTAGACTATAGAGAGAAATCTCAGAGCGGAGGCGGATGAACCAGCAACCACCAAACCGAGCCATAACTTATTGCCTAAGCTATCCCAAGCCGGTCATAGTCGTCCGGTGGGTCATCCTGGGAGCGGCTTTTGCGCTCGGTATCTTGATATTCTGGCGCCTACATCAAATTCTGGGATTGGCCTACGTAATCTACAGCTTGATAGCTTTGACCTTGATATTGCCTTTGTCCCGCTGCTCGAGCTGTTTCTATCACGGCAAAGCCTGTAATACCGGTTGGGGAAAGGTGGCAGCCTATTTGTTTCCCAAGGGAGATGAGTCCAAGTTCGTAGTCAATTACAGCTACTCCATATTTCTTCACCTGCTCTGGATTCTACCACTTTTTGCTGCGCTCGTTCAGCTTGTGAGAGAAAGGGACCTTTTCGCCTTGATAATCTTTGGGGCCTACCTGTTCGTCTTGCTCGTGGACAAAATCACCCTGAAGAAGCTGGCCTGTGTCAGATGTCACCAGCGGGAGTTCTGTCCAGCAGTCCCTTTTAGAAAGCCGTAACAGGTAGAACGCATACGGATTCAGCTTTCGCGTTCCAGAACTAGGAGTGCCGAATGAACGTTCTGTTTTTCTTTTTTCTGGCTCTGGTCATTCTCGCTCTGGGTAGTCGCTTCTATTCCCGGTTCGTTGCCAAGATCATCGGAGAACAGAGGGATCGTCCCACACCCTCCGTCACCGAGTACGACGGAAAAGACTACGTACCAGCGAAGCCTCACGTGCTTTTCGGACATCACTTCTCCAGCATCTCGGGAGCGGGGCCGATTCTGGGACCGACCATGGGGATATTATACGGCTTTGTACCGGCCTGGCTGTGGGTGATTCTCGGAGGAATCTTCATCGGCGCGGTGCACGACTTCACCACGCTCTTTGTGAGCCTGCAGGAGAAGGGAAAATCCATGGCCCAGATCGCCAGAAGGACTCTGGGCACGCCTGGATTCGCGCTGTTCATCCTTTTCACCATCGTGATGATCGTCCTGGTGACCTCAGCTTTTTTGACCGCCACCGCCACAGCTTTAACCTCCAAGTGGCCTTTGGACAAACTAGGTCTGAGTCTTGGTCAAACGCTGCTCAAGACTGAAACTTCGGCCGACGGACAGACCCTGGGCATCATCGGGGGGATTGCCTCTATGTCGGTGATCATTATCACCTTTCTATCTCCTGTCTTAGGCTACCTGCTCTATGTGCGGAAGATCAGGGTGGCGTACGCCTATCTCTTCGCAGCGGTCGTATGTGTATTCTCCGTGTGGATGGGGATACAATATCCGGTTAGATTGAATCCCGAGACCTGGATGATCATCCTGTCAGTATATGTTCTGTTCGCTTCAGGAGTTCCGGTATGGATTATACTCCAGCCCAGGGATTTCATCAACGTTCAGATCATGTATCTGGGCATTGCCGGGCTGTTCTTGGGTCTAATGGTCGGTGGACTAGGAGGGCTTGAGCTTCATCTGCCAAGCTTCAACGTTGCGGAAGGAGCGAGGAGCCTGGGTCCCATCTGGCCCATGCTCTTCATCACCGTCGCCTGCGGGGCCATATCGGGATTTCACGCCCTGGTCGCATCCGGCACCTCTGCCAAACAGCTGGACAAGGAGAAGCACGCCCGCACCATTGGCTACAACGGAATGCTTTTGGAGTCGGTCTTGGCTGCGTGCGTTCTTCTGGCGGTGGGAAGCGCCTTCCTGTTTCCCGAATACAAGAGCTTGGTCTGGCCGGAACCAGGGATGGGGCGTTCGAATCCGATTCTGGCCTTCTCTTTGGCTGTAGGGAAATTGCTGAACCAGGGCTTCGGCATACCTATCGCGCTGGGAAGCGTCTTCGGCATTCTCATGGTAGAGGGATTCGTAGTCACCACCCTGGACACAGCGGTCAGACTTAACCGCTACCTGTTCGAGGAGCTTTGGGGACTGATCTTCAGGAAGGTGCCACCCCTTCTCAAGAATTTCTTGTTCAATTCCGCGCTGGCCGTGGCTTTGATGTGGGTTCTGGCCTATTTCAACACCTTTGCTGCCTTATGGCCCATCTTCGGGACGGCCAATCAGCTTCTGGCAGCACTCTCTTTGATAGCCGTCTCCGCCTGGCTCTCGGTGAGGGGGAGGAAAAACCTGATAACCGTTGTCCCCGCCGTCTTCATGATTCTGACCACCACCGCCTCGCTTCTGATTCTGCTTATCACCAAATACATCCCGCAGATGAACGTCACCCTCCTGGTAGCAGACGTTCTGCTTCTGCTTCTTTCGCTCGGCGTGGTCTATCTCTCATTGAAAACCGTTGCCCGGTTGACGAGGGAGAGAAAACAGAAGGGGAAAGCTCAATACCAAGCCCACGCCGCCTCCCATATGTGACATAAAGCGTAGGGTCCGAGTTCATCTCGGACGAGCCGTTGAGTGTTCGAAGCGGAGGCGCACGCCAGATCCGAATGCCTCAAGGACGGAGCTGCGGCGCTGCGTTCGTCTGCTCCCAAGTGACCAGGCGCATGACGACCTTTTGGCTCTATGAATTGTGTGCGGGGTAGGGGCCTTATTTATGCGGCCTGCAGCCTGCCGAGAATATAAGACCGACAGAGAATGGTATCTACTTCAGCAAGACCATCTTTCTCGTCTGGGTGAAGTTTCCCGCCTGCAGGCGATACAGGTAAATTCCGCTCGCCAAATCCTTTCCCTCGTCGTCTCTCCCATCCCAGGTGATCGTGCGGCGTCCCCTCTCGAGATGATCTGCCAGCAGTTGGCGCACCCTCTGTCCTAAGACATTATAGACGTCCACAGTGACCAGGCTGCTGCGAGGAATCACGAATTCAAAGCTGGTCATTGGATTGAAAGGATCAGGATAATTCTGCTCCAATCGGAACCCACTGATGGTTTGGTCCCTCCATTCGTCTTCCACGTTCACAAATGCGGAGGCATCGAAGTACAAGTCGTGCACCATGTCTTGCACGTAAAGCACGGCGGAACGAACCGAGTTATCCGTGCCTTTTAGGGTATAGCCTTTCTGCGGAGGCCGGTAGTGGGGGCTGTGCTCATTCACTCCACTGTATGGTGCCATCCAGACGGAAGGATTAATCTGGGCATTCGACTTGTAGATGTACCGGAGCTGACGGGGAACCGTCCCTTCGTAGCGATAGGCCAAGGTTATGTGCTGAGCTTCATTCTCTTTCAGTACATGCAAAGAAGGATAAAGTCGGTTGCCGCTCGACGTGTCGGAAGGTTGGGAGAAGACAGACCAGCTCGCGCCGGCATTCGTGCTCCACTGAAACCTCAATTCATAGTGCGGAGACGGAGTGGACATCAGAAATTCGTGGAATACCCAAAAGACAGCCTGGTTAGCTGGAGACGTGTGAGACCCAGCCACCTCCGGATTGCGGCAGTCGCTGTGCCCGGAAGGATATTGGCCGTCTTTCCAGGCATCCTCCTGTCCCGAATTGTCGTTCCTGATCACATAGATCTTGTCTTCGTTCGTCTTCCCCGTAACTACCAGGTACGGACCCTGACTCCAGGCAATGCTGGGCTGGCTGGTAATGGGATTGATTTCGCTGAGATTCCTCCTGTACTCCCAAGTCTTGCCGTAGTCTCTGGAGCTTTTGAATATGATCGAATCCCGATCGGTCTGATACACCACGTACAGCCAGTAGTTGGGATAGAGATCCTGACAGATGTCAAAATCCACCACGTTCTTACTCGAGGAGACTGGGTTGAGCAGAGGAGACCCGGCGAAGTTGTGCTGGAATCTCATGCACCAAAGGCCCTTATAGGCACCAGTGTCCCTGATCCAGAAGACGTAAACGAAGTTGGAGTCTCCTTTTGCTGCGATGACATCTGCCTTGCCATGACGTCGATTGTCAGTAGCAGCGAGCATGCTGGTTACGTAATCCCAGCTATGCCCATTGTCCGTAGAACGATAGATATAGAGCGTGTCTATCAGATTGGCGGTGCTGCTGTCGGAGACTACCAGAATCAGAGTATCCTTGTCGGCCTGGTCCATGCCAAAACCATAGATACGGTCAGCCTGGTGAACCAGCACATCCTCGTCCCACAGGTTTTTCTCAGCTAAGCCCGGCTGTGAGACCACCATGATCGCCAGCAATCCTGCCGTCACAAAGAGGTAACGATTGAACATTCGCCGACCCTCCTTTCCAGGTTAAAAACGGCTCATTTCGTCGTTGCGTCATCGAGATTGGATGGCGCGATGCACTTTCTCTTATGCCGGTAAATGCTGACGGCAAATATAGAGTGAAGCGTCTCTTCTGTCAAGTTTTTCGGAGAGAAAAGTGGAACGGGATCACCTGACGAGCTTAAAGGAGCGCGAAGCGGTCGTGGTCAGCGAGGTCGACCACGTAGAAGGGTAAGAACAGAGTTCATGTCGTCGGGTAACTCAGATTCGAATTCCTTATACTCCCTACATCCGGGACGGACAAAGCCCAGCTTTTTGGCGTGGAGAGCCTGCCTGTCGATCAGGTTTAGAAGCTTGTGGGCGAAGGGACGCTCTCGGTCATGAATGCCTCTGATCCACTTCTGCCTGCCACCATACTCTGGATCGCCCAGTACAGGATGATTCAGGTAAGAAAGGTGAACTCTGATTTGATGGGTCCTGCCGGTCTTGAGACGAATGGATAGAAGGTCACAAAGTTCGAATCTCTCCACAACCCGATATTGAGTCAACGATTCTCGCCCCTTAAGCCGGGTCACCGCCATCTTTTTTCTGTCTTTTATCGCTCTACCGATCGGAGCCTCGACCGTTCCTTCCTCCGAAGGCATGTGTCCACAGGTTACGGCGACGTACTCCCGCAGAAGCGATCGGTTTTTTATCTGCTCGGTCAGACCTAAATGAGCCGCATCGTTTTTCGCCACCACCATAAGGCCGGATGTATTCTTGTCCAGTCGGTGGACAATGCCGGGGCGCAGGACGCCATTTATTCCCGAAAGATCCGTGCAGTGGAACAGAAGCGCGTTTACCAGAGTATGGGAGTAGTTGCCCGCCGCCGGATGAACCACCATCCCCGCTTTCTTGTTGACCACCAGAAGATCGGAGTCTTCATAGACTATCTCCAAAGGTATGTCTTCCGGCTCCAGGGAAAGCTTCTCCAGGGGCGGTACCTCTATGTGAATCTGCTCTCCCCCCCTTATCCGGTATGATGGCTTCACTGCTTTTCCGTCGACCAGGATGTTTCGCTCGGAGATCAGCTTCTGAATGAAGGCGCGGGACAGGCCGAGGTCCTCCTGCGAAAGAAACAGGTCTAGCCTTTTCTTCGAAGATTTCTGCGGTGCTGAAATCTTTATCCTTCTTACGGGGCGTGTTTGCATCGATCACCCGACCCTGCTGGGGCAGTCGGTTTCGGTATTTGCTGGGGAAAGAGCAGATAGATTACGATGAAGATCATTCCCACAAGGACAAAGGCATCGGCCAGGTTGAAAACCGGCCAGCGGTCAAGGTAAAAGCCCGGGAATTTGACAAAAGCGATTTTCGCAGGAGGAAGGGTTACGTTGAAGAAATCGAAATCCAGA
Organism: uncultured Ignavibacteria bacterium; assembly: GCA_964345305.1. Classification (GTDB taxonomy): domain Bacteria; phylum Zixibacteria; class MSB-5A5; order MSB-5A5; family SM1-73; genus SM23-73-3. The sequence continues at coordinate 10,179 of CAYFQZ010000055.1, forward strand.
AAGTCAACCACTTTTCCAAAGCGGAAGCGATCGATCACATTGCCTATTGCGCCCCCTAATACGAGGGAGAGTCCGACTCTGAAGGTGGCAGCGTCGATTCTGGCCTTGAAAAAAAACCACAGGGTCACCCCTATGGCCAAAACGGAGATGAAAGTGTAAAAGTTCTGACTCCCTAATCTGGTGCCGAAGACGCCGCCTGGATTCAAAATCAGCGTGATCTTGAGGAAGTCACCTAAAACGGGAACGGACTCACCCAGTGGAAGAAGACGGTAGGCTGCGGTTTTGGAAAGTTGGTCAAGGATGACGGCCAGAATAGCGACGACGGCGAATCTACGAAGGGAAACTTGGGCATTTTTCTGGATCAAGTCGTCTCCCGTGCTATGCACGAGCCGGTGCTTACCCCAGGAAGGTGCAAAGGGAGATCCTTATCGAGCCTCCTGGGCTTTCCTCAGTTCCTCCTTCTCCTTGCACTCGATGCACAATCTGGCATGAGGCACGGCCTCCAACCTGGCAGCGCTGATCTGCTTGCCGCACTCCTGGCACTTCCCGTAGCTCTTATCTTTGACGCGTCGCAGGGCCTCATCGATATGATGAAGGAACCTGCCACCCTTGGAGGCCAATTGAAATGCCTTCTCCCTCTCAAAAGAATCTGTGCCCTGATCTGCCATGTGGGTGGAGTAGGAGGAGATCTCTCCGGATGCGTCCTTGACAGTGCTGCTGCCGGATTTGTGCAGAAGCCCCAATTCCTCCAGTAATTCCGTCCGCTTGGCCAAGAGCAGTTTTTCGTATTTGTCCAGATCCTTCTTTTTCATCTTCTTCCTCCGCTTATGCTCTAACCCGTTTTATGGAGATCGTGGCTTTCTCGCCGTTTATGTCCCATTCCTCGGTGCGCTCTCCTTCGGTGTCCGACAGGGAGACCTCCAATGCCAAAGTCTCCTTTTTGATGTACTCCTCAAATGCTCTTACGGCCTGGTTCAGCCGGTCTGTGCTCTTAACATGGGCCCGAATCCGATCCATCACCTCAAAGCCGGCCGCCTTGCGCATGTTCTGGATCTTGTTGACCAATTCTCTGGCGAATCCCTCGTCCCTGAGCTCCTCGGTCAGGACGGTGGAAAGTGCTACCTTATAGTCGCTTTCCGACTCCACCACCCAGCCCTCCTTCTCCTTTTCCGAAACCTCGGCATCGTCTGCGGCCAGCTCGGCGCTACCCCCATCAAGCTCGACCTTGAGTTTCCCTTGGTCCCTGAATTTCCGCAGCTCATCCTGGCTCAGCGATTTTATCCTCTCTGCCACCTGACTGGCCTTGTTTCCCCACTTGGGACCCAGTTTAGCGAAATTCGGCTTGGCGATGAGCTCGGTCAACTGGAACTTCGAATCTCCCACGGTGACGGTCTTCACGTTCAGCTCCTCGGATATCAGCTGCGACATGGATCTCAGTTCCTCTTCCGATTCACCCTGGGGAAGTCCAATCACCATCTGTCCCAGCGGCTGCCTTATCTTCATTTGCGCCCTGCTCCGGGCTGCCCTTCCCAGCTCGATCACCCTTCGCAGATCACTCATCTTCCGTTCCAGTTTCTTGTCGATCTGTTTCTCCGCTGCCGTTGGGAAATCGGTCAGGTGCACGCTTTTCGGGAATTTGGCATCTATCTTGGCGCACAGCTCCTGATAAAGCTCCTCCGCAATGAAGGGAGTGTAGGGGGCAACCAGCTTGCACACGCTCACCAGGCATTCCCACAAGGTCAAATAGGCGGAGATCTTGTCCTGGGACTCCTCAGACTGCCAGAACCTTCTCCGGCTTCTCCGGACGTACCAGTTGCTCAAATCCTCTGTCACGAATTCCTGAACGTGTCGGGCAGCTCTGGTCAGATCGTAACGATCCAGAGCCCGGGTCACCTCCGCGGTCAACGAATTCAGCCTGGATAGGACCCACCGGTCCAGAAGCGTCCTCTTCTTCGGATCGATCCGGTGCTTTGAAGGATCGAACTTGTCGATGTTGGCGTAAAGGGCGAAGAAGGAATATGTGTTTCTGAGAGTACTCAGGAACTTCCTTTCGACCTCGGTAATGGCCTTCTTGTCGATCCTGGTGGGAAGCCAGGGTTGGCTCACCCAGAGCATGTACCATCTCAGCGCGTCAGCGCCCTGGACGTCGAAAACCTCCCAGGGATCTATTACGTTGCCCTTGGACTTATGCATCTTCTGTCCATGTTCATCCTGGATCAGCTCGATCACGATGACGTTCTTGAAGGCGGGTTGGTCGAACAGAAAGGCTGATATGGCCAGAAGACTGTAGAACCAACCCCTGGTCTGATCCACCGCCTCCGAGATGAACTCGCAGGGAAACTTCTCCTTGAAATCCTCTTTGTGCTCGAAGGGGTAATGCCACTGGGCATAAGGCATGGAGCCGGAATCGAACCAGCAGTCAATGACCTCCGGCACGCGGGTCATCGTGCCGCCACATTCACACGTGAGCTTGACCTCGTCCATCATCGGCTTGTGCAGGTCAATCTCATCGGGCACGCTCAGGGCGGCTTTTCTCAGTTCCTCGATTGAGCCGATCGCCTTCTGGGCACCGCAGCCGGGATCGTCGCAAATCCAGATCGGCAATGGTGTTCCCCAAAACCGTTCGCGCGAGAGCGCCCAATCGACGTTGTTCTCCAGCCAGTCAAGCATCCGACCCGTGCGGATCTCGTCCGGATGCCAGTTGATGGCGTTGTTGTTCTTGATGAGCTGGTCCTTGAACCGGGTCGTTTGCAGGTACCAGGACTGGCGGGCGATATAGATCAGCGGCGAATCGCAGCGCCAGCAGAACGGATAAGTATGCTCATAAACCTCTTTCCTGA
>CAYFQZ010000056.1:0-3456 GCA_964345305.1 uncultured Ignavibacteria bacterium
CCAGTTGATTGCCCGCATACTTCTTCTCTGCGAATACATCCACTATATAGAAGTTGTGTTTTTGCATATTCGTCTCCTCCATTGGCTTTGATACCGGGGTTAAAGCTTGTATCTCTTAGCGATTCTGATGCTCCCGTCTGGGAGCCATTTGACCATGCAGATATTGTGAATTCTCTGCTCGAAGCGGATGTTGGATCCCTCAAATTCCATCCAGGCCCTTTCGAAGTTGTTTTCGGTCAGGTCCTCCATTGCCAGGGTGACGTGCGGGAGCCAGTGATGCGGGGCATAGAGTTCGTCCAAGCCTTGACACCGACTCTCCAGAAACCGGTGGGCCAGCTTGTGTATCCTTACTAACTCCCGTGTCCGCTTCACCGCGAGATAGATGACATCCTTGCGAAAGTGCCGCGCTCCCATCACCTCGATCTCAAACGGCTTGATCTGGGAAGTCACATTCTCAAAGTCGCGCTTTAGTTGCCTGACATCGTGCGTGGTTCCAGACTGAAAGGAGACGTGCGGGTGGCTATACGCCTGGATCGACTTGGAGAGGTACTTCCTCTCAAACAGCTTCCACAGCCGCCTCACATCCTTATGTGGCTGACCTTCCAGGTTCGATACTATGGCGATTTTCTCAGAGCGCATTTTTCGGAAAGCCCTGCGGGCATGTTCGACTTACAACCCAGTGTAGCCTATGCCGATTTTGTAGCCTTGAGCGAGAACATCAGCGGTATGGTCTCTTTTCCCTTCAATCTCCACCAACCGTCCTTGCCCTTTTCCATGAAGGGATAATGCTCCTCGCAGGTATAAGGAAACTCGTGCAGGAATTCGATCCTCAGGCCTGCTGAGATCAAGGAATTGATGATATCCGACAGGGGATGAGCCCATTCATAGGAGGGAGTGGTGACCTTGGCATCCTTGTCCGCATAGGTGCCCTCCGGCTCCCACCTGGTCGGTTCCGGTGAATGGAAGTAAGAATACCTCACCTTCAGACGGGTCGTATCCCTTTCGTTTTCAAACACGTTATTTATCGGGTGGCCCTCAACGACGTAGAAGGTCCCTCCAGGCTTGAGAAAGTGCCCGATTATTCGGCCCCATTCTCCCAGATCCGGTAGCCAGCACAAAACGCCGTAGGAGGTGTAGACCACGTCGAACTTGCCCTTCAGCACGTCGCGCAGATCGTAAATGTTACAGCAAAGGAACCGGGCTTCTATGCCTACTTCCTTGCTCAGGGACTTTGCCAGCTGAATGGCGTCGTCGGAGAAATCGACTCCGGTGACCTTGGCGCCGAGTCTGGCCCAGGACATGGTGTCCAGTCCAAAATGGCACTGCAGATGCAGCAGCTTCTTTCCCGATACCTCACCCAGTTCTTCCCGCTCCAGGGACATGAGCGTACATCTGCCCCTCTTGAATCCCTCCACGTCGTAGAACTTTGATTTCTCGTGAATAGGTGTGACTTCATTCCAGTGTTCTAAGTTCGCCTTTGAGTATTTGTCCATGCGGACGCCCTCCTGAGCAGCTCAGATGTTCATTCTCCAGCGGCCAGGCAGAGTCACCTGAGCCAGTTGGAAGAAAAGATCGCAATTCCAGACAGTAGTATATTCGTCAGCCCCTTACAAGTCAATCCAATTCCCCCGATCGCCGGAGAGGCCTTCGGGACCAGATCGCGAAGGGAGATACCAAGATTCAAATCCGGGGGCCTCTTGATCACCCTCACCCTGTATCCCTCTCCCATCAAGGGAGAGGGAACCACCCTTCCCTCGCCAGGTATGGCCATGGAGTTCATGCTTTGACGGAAGCAGGAGAGGGAAAGGGTGAAGCCGTAGCCTACTCCACCTCACCCAACTGGAACACCAGATCATCCATGTTGATCCAGGCGGTGGGGAGTTTTATTTTGTACCATACCGGTTGACCATGCTTCTGTACCCTCGCCACGACCTTGTATTCATATTCTCTCAGCGAGTTGGCGTGCAGCTCGACCATCAGTTCGGCGTCTGGCTCGTCTGAGACTCTTACCGCTATTCTCTCCTTCTTTTCCAGCGGTCCGAATCTGCAGATTTGGTCACCATCTTTCCCCAGGGTGACTCCTTCGACATATTTGCCTTCGACGAATCCGGCGATATTCCGGGGCGATTTGATCTCACACCATCCGTTCCACACCGCCAGTATGTCGACATCCCTGCCCTTGTCAAGCCGTGCGACGACTGGGGTGCCGTCCCCTCCGGAAGAATGGACTAAGGCAATGTCTTTGGAGACAATTCCCCAGGCGATCTGATAATGCCTAATTTCTTCCGTATTCTTGTCGATCCGAAACACGCCTTTGTCGGTGCCTATCCAGTATTCTCCCTGGTCCTGGGCTACGTCGAATATGGCCAAGGGCTCGTCCGGCAAAGGTAGCTCCTTCCATGAGGAAAAAGCAGAAGTGGTTGGATCGAACGCCACGAATCCAGCAGCGGGACCGGCATTGCGTTCATACCAGAACTTCGCGGTGGAAAAGATGATTAGAGAATCGTAGACAAAGTGATCAGTGACGGTTCCTCGTAGCACTTCACTGGTAAAGAACTCAAAGGTTCTTTTGTCGAGGTGAAATACTGCTATCCCGTCAGTATGAGTAGTTGTTATAGCTAGACCCAGATCATATGGCAAATATACCTTGTTCTGATGTACCAAAGGAGTAGCGAAAGTGGGATTAAGATCCCTGGCCACGGGCTGAATTCCGATGGGTTCTGGAATATCCTGACCTGCGGACCTGTACGACATCGTGTCATTGTCTTCCACAACTACAACCGAATCGCGGTCAATCCAGTACTCTGTTCTCCCAACCTTCATTTGGTACCCTAACGGCCAGGACTCTCTTTTTTTACGATTAGATATGATCTCGTGTAATCTGTCTTTGCAATTGAACCTATGGATGATTCCGCTGTAGAACTCCACTGATATCCAATCCCCCTGGGCTTTGAAGTCTGCAATAGGATCGATTCGCCTGTCAGATACACCGACGTCGGGATAGTTTGTCCAGGTTTCGGTCCTTCGGTCAAAGAAGAAGACGCCGAAGTCGTTTGTACCCCAATGTGCATGGCTTCCGCAGAACACGAAGTTTGAGTCCAGGCAGACGTGGTGAATCAGCAGCTCACTGATAGGGTGTTTACCTTCCCCCCAGGAGAAGCAGATCGCAGGGGCCAGAGCGCATGCCGCAATCAGGCATATGGTCAATGTTTTTCTCATTTCCTCTCTCCTTTTTCCCGAACTGCCAACTCCTGGCGCTGCCTTCTGACCCATTTGTCGATCTCAACCGCAATCATGATGGAGGAGGTTACCAGCCCGATTTGCAGCCATTCGATGGCGGTCAAGGGTACGGTCTTGAATACCCATTGAAATGCGGGCACATACAGGACCGCCAACTGGGCGAAGAATGCAGCGATCAGGCTGAATGCCAGGAGCGGGTTGCTCCTCAGGCTCGTG
>CAYFQZ010000057.1:0-5211 GCA_964345305.1 uncultured Ignavibacteria bacterium
ACCTTTCGATCTCGTCTTTAGTAAAAAGTGTGTCATAGTCTTGCGGGTCCTCGAGACGTGAGGCCAGCTTTTCATCTTTCACCAGCTTGATGTATGGGACCAACTTGGTAACTTCTGCAAGTTTGGCCTTGAGTTCATCTGGCTCGATGCCTTCGGCTTTTCCGAGAGGTCCCAGCTCCCTCACGTCGTTGCCAAATTCACTCATCACTTCGGCAAAAAGGATTCCCTCAGCGGAAGACATAAATTCGATCCTCAACCTCTCTGGGTTCAGGCCGATGTGTTCCATGATTCTTCTACAGAGGAGCACCATATTGAGGGCGTCGTAATTCCCGTGCGTGATGTAATTGCACTCATTCAGACGGCACCCACCGATAAACACCCCATCCATTCCATTCGAAAAGGCCCGAAGTACAAATTCCAGGTCGACTCGACCGGAACACATGACGCGGATCAGTCTTGTTTCGGTTGTATATTGTAGTCTGGAAACTCCAGACATATCAGCAGCGCCATAAGCTCACCAATGGCACGCAAAGCCCAGAATTGTTGGTTTGAATTCAAATGCTGTACCCATTCGCGCTCACCTCCTTCTGTAGACTGGTCTGACTCGCAGCAGGTTTATGCAATTTCGGCCGCCGCGTCAATTTGAGCCAAGATTGCTTCATCGGTAAAGTGCTTGAGTTGAATCGCCCCCGTGGGACACTTGGCGTTACAGAGACCATCCCCTTTACAGAGTACGGGGTTCACGACCGCCTTTTTACCCTGTCGGGTCTCGCGCAACTCGATGGCGCTGTACGTACAGACGGAGATACATTGACCGCACCCCATACACTTTTTCTCATCCACCTCGCAAATCGAGCCGGAGGCGACGACGGTATCGTGGGAGAGAAGCGTCAAGACCTGGCCTGCCGCTCCATACGCCTGCTCAATCGCTTCCGATATCAACTTGGGGTAGTGGGCGATTCCACAAAGATAAACCCCGTCTGTGGCAAATTCCACCGGTCTTAGCTTGACATGTGCTTCCTGGAAGAAATTATCCGGTCCCAACGTGACCTTGAATTGTTGAGCTACGTCCTTGCTTCCTGCGGAGGGAACGATGGCGGCAGCCAACGATACGATATCGGCGTCGATTTCCACCTTCATCCCCAGGACGTAATCGGTGGCGGTCACCTTGAGCACAGGCCGCCCCTCCTCCGACGTACCCTCTGTCACCTCTGGTGCATCTTCCGGCTCGTAGCGGATGAATTTGACGTCTTTATCCGCCGCTTCCCGGTAATAATCCTCGCTAAACCCATACGTTCTCACGTCCCGAAAGAGGACGTAGATATCCATCTCGGGGTTGATCTCTTTGAGTTGCAAGGCGTTCTTGATCGACTCGCTACAACATATCCGGCTACAGTAATTTCTGTCCTCGTTCCGGCAGCCCACGCATTGGATCATCACGAGGCTTTCGGCGTTGATGACCTTTTCGTTTCCCTGGTTGATCTGCTCCTCCAGCTCCAGGTGGGTCATGACCCGGTCATCTTGTCCATAGAGGTATTCAGTCGGCTCATAGACATCGGCGCCTACGGCGATGACGGTTGCGCCGTGCTTTATCTCCGTGATCCCACGGTCAGACTTGACGCGAGTTACGAAATTCCCGATATAACCAGTCGCCTCCGTGACAGTCGCATCCGTATATACGTGGACCAGGGGGTTCCGATAGACCTGCTGCACCAGATCGCGCAAATAGGCCTGAACGTCCAGCCCTTCCAGCGTGTGATAAATTCTTCTCGCCGTCCCCCCTAGCTCGTTTTCCCTTTCCACCAGATGAACCTCGTGCCCCTGGTTGGCGATGGAGAGCGCGCACGTCATACCGGCGATCCCGCCACCCACCACCAACGCCGCCTTGGTGACAGGCAGATCGATCTCCTGCAATGGCTCCAACAGAGAAGCGCGGGCGACCGACATACGGATGATGTCCTTCGCCTTTTCGGTCGCCTCTTCCTTCTGTTTCGAGTGGACCCAGGAGCAATGTTCTCGAATATTCGCCATTTCGTAGTAATATTGATTCAGTCCCGCCTCCCGAACGGTGTCCCGGAATAACGCATCAAGGGTCCTGGGGGAGCAGGCTGCGACAATGACGCGATTCAGCCCCATTTCCTCCGTCATATCTGTGATCTCTTGGGCGCAATTCGCCGCACACGAAAACAGTTGTTCCTGAGCATAGACCACGTTGGGCAAGGTTTTGCAATATTCGACGGTGTCAGGGACATCGACTACCCTTCCGATGTTCGCCCCACAATGACAGACAAAGACGCCGATCCGTGGCTCCTCTTGCGAGACATCCCTTTCCGGCGGATAGACCCGTTCTTTCGCCAGCTTGCCCCGGCGATAGTCGAGAAGCTCGCCACATTGGGAACTGGCTCCACTGGCGGTAAAGACCGATTCGGGAATATCCACAGGAGCCTGGAAAGCTCCACTCACAAAGACCCCAGGCCGGGTCGTCTCTATCGGATTGACCGGATTGACCTTGCAAAAATCGTGCGGATTGAGTTCAATGCCGAATTTACTCGCTAGACCCTCGGCGTCAGCAGGAGGGGTCAATCCAACGGACAATACCACCATATCGAACTCTTCCTCTTTCACACCATCGTCGGGAGTAGAATACCGTATGGTGATGTTCTTGCTTTCCGGGTCCTCTTTGACGATGGACACGTAGCTTCTGATAAATCGAACCCCATCAAGCCCCTCTGTCCTTTGGTAGAATCGCTCGAAATCCTTGCCGTAGGAACGAATATCGTTATGGAAGATCGTACACTCTGCCTCTGCGTCGTGCTCTTTGGTCAAAATGACCTGTTTCTGGGTATACGTGCAGCACACGGCGGAGCAATAGCTCTTCCCATTACTCTGTGGGTTGACCTGTCTGGAACCGACGCATTGGATCCAGGCTACTTTGTGGGGATGCTCCTTGTCGGAAGCGCGCAGGATTTCGCCCTCGTAAGGCCCGGTGGCGCACATCAGCCGTTCATAGTCCATACTCGTGACCACGTTCTGCATCGTTCCGTAGCCATATTCATTCCCCACCGCCGGATCGAACGGCTCCAGGCCCGCAGACAGAATGACCGCCCCGACGTTCATCTCTACCTTTTCCGGAGCTTGATTCAAATCGATGGCGTCATTCTTACAGACGGCTTCGCAAATACGGCATTTCTTCTCTTTCAGGTAAAGACAGCTCTCGTCGATGTAGGTGATCAGGGGAATGGCTTGAGCGAAATAGATATGGACGGCTTTGTTTTTCGATATTTCCTGATTAAATGGATCCGGGTATTGGACCGGGCAGTATTCTACACAGGTCGTACAACCCCGGCACTTGTCCTCCAGGATATACCGCGGCTTTTTCGTCAGAGTTACCTTAAAGTCTCCAGCTTCGCCTTCTACGCTGTCGACTTCCGTATACGTCAGGACCTCGATATTGGGATTCCGGCCGACCTCGACCAGTTTGGGTGCGAGAATTCATATCGAGCAGTCATTCGTGGGAAAGGTCTTGTCAAGCTGGGCCATGTGGCCGCCAATGGCAGGCGCACTGTCCACCATATAGACCTTGAAACCCGAAGCCGCCAGATCGAGCGAGGCCTGAACTCCGCTGACTCCCCCCCCGACCACCATGACGTCGCCAAAATGACGGTCTTTGAAACTCTGGCGCATACTGTCTGCGAGACTTTTACGAACCTGATCTTCGATTCTCGTTAGTTCTGTTTCCATTTTCAATCACCTCATCAAGTACCTGTATCAGTACCTAAATCACTTCCTGGAGAATCTCTGTGATGTCCATAATCTGGATGGCCTCACTATCCTCCATCGTTAATCTGCTATCCTCGAACTGGGTGATGCAATACGGGCAGGCAGTCGCCAGTACCTCGGCCCCAGCCTCGATCGCTTGTTCCAGTCTGATGTCGGAGAACCGTTCGGACTTGGGGGTTTCCATCCAAATCCTGCCTCCTCCCATTCCGCAACAGAGACTGTTTTCCCGCGACTCGGCCAGCTCGCGCAGTTCCAGACCGGGGATGCTCTTCAAGACCTCGCGTGGTTCGTCATAAATGCCATTATGTCGGCCCAGGTAACACGGGTCGTGATAAGCCACTCGTTTCTCAAATTCCTTCGTGGGCATAAGCCTCCCTTCGTTCATCAACTGGAACAGGTATTGGGAGATATGGATCACCTCAAAGTTGACCATAAATTCAGGATACTCGTTCTTGAAGGTGTGGTAGCAATGAGGGGAAGAAAGCAGGATTTTCTTGACCCCGTTCTCGACAAACGTCTTGATGTTTTCCCTGGCGACCCGTTTGAATAACGCCTCATTGCCCGCTGTGCGCACACTTTCACCACAGCACATCTCTTTGGAACCGAGTATCCCAAAATCCACCCCAGCATGGTTGAGGACAGTGGCCGCGGCTTGGGCTACCTTCTTGAGTCTGGGTTCATAGCTGGGGTAGCAGCAGGGGAAATAGAGCACCTCCGTGCCCTCGCCGAACTCCTTCACCCCCAAGCCATTCGCCCAATTCGCCCGGTCATTCGGTTCTTGTCCCCAGGGATTGCCCACACTGGCGATGCTCGTCATGAAACCCCGGAGATTGGGAATGCTCGCGGGAACGACGCCATCCGGCACGAGCAGCCTGCGCAACGACCGCATCACGTCGATGATTTCGACGCCCCTGGGGCAATGCTGAACACAGTCGCCGCAAGTGGCGCACAGCCACAGGTCTTCGGACTCGAAAGGAACCACGCCATATTTTGCCTGATTGATCATTCGGCGAGGAAAAAACTCTCTCACACGATTCCACGGACACACCGTATCACATTTTCCGCATTGATAGCAGAGCTTGTCGGTGTCTCCGCCTTCCTCTTTTATGCCTTCGATTACCACCTTGAAGGGGGCTAGGGGCCAGGTCTCCATAATCTTTCCTCTTTTTGCCTATTCTAGGCCTTCTCTGACATGCGGGCAACGGCGTCTATGACCTTTTGCAATCCATATTTGTCCACCATCGACTCTAGCCCGATCTCCATCTCGTCCAGCTTTACTTCTTCCTCTACTTCCTCTTCCCTCACCTCGTAAATCAGGGAGTCATTCAAGCACCACTGGACACAGAGAGGTTCTTCTTGTGGCGGATCGTCCTCACACATATCGCATTTGAGGGGCAGATCGGAGTCGGGTTCTTTGAACTCGTCCCTGGA
>CAYFQZ010000058.1:0-3214 GCA_964345305.1 uncultured Ignavibacteria bacterium
TGCCAGGCCGTACTTGATCGCTCCCGAATCCACCAACCCGATCGTGACGAACATGGCCTCGCTTCCGGCCTTGCAGGCAAACTCATAATCCGCACAATGGACGTCCGGAGTGGCTCCGATGGCTTCTGCCAGGACGGTGCCGGAAGGTTTCACTGCGTAGGGATGAGATTCCGACCCCACATAGACGGCCCCGATCTCCTTGGGATCGATGTCTGCCCGTTTCAGCGCATATTTCGTAGTCTCCACCGACATGGTCATGGTGTCCTAATCCGGGCTGGGCACCGATTTCTCGTATAGCTGAAGCCCCTTCTTGTAGGCTGGAGCATCCGCTCCCCACACCTTGGCAATCTCTTCCACTTTTATCCTGTTTCTGGGAACATAAGCTCCGTAGCCGACTATTCCTGCCATTGGATCCTCGCTTTTTTCAAAAGACTTTGACTGGAAAAACTACGGTCGAAGGACGGCCATTTTCGTTCGATCTGCGCCTTTTGCCCTCCGAAAACTACCTGTATATACGCACAAAGGTCACCTTTGTCAAGTGAATTTTGTCACAAACAAAACCGGCGATGGCCCCCATTCACCGCCTCGGGCCAGTAACCATGCGTCCTGACGGCTATCCCTGGGATGCAGTCAACGCCCAATCAGGACGATCCGGCCGCTTCAAGCAATGCCCCTGGAGAGTCTCAGAAGAACAGGAGACAGAACCAGAAAGATGACGACGTTTGAGGCCAGGTGAACCAGGGCAAATGGTACGCCGGCGATCATAACCGGCCAGAACTGCCCCACAACGAAGGCCACAGCAAGGTTACTCAGCAGATCGTAGAGCAGCGTCAGGGAAAGACCGAAAAGCCCAAGGATCAGAACGAAGAATATCGGACGGGAGCGCACTCCTGGCTCAGAGGTCACCGGAATCAGCCTGCGCGCTATCCCCCCACAGAATCCGATCAGGCCCATGGAGAAAATCTGAGCGGCCGCGATGGGCGGAGGCGGTATGCCGTAAGGGGCGATAAGTGTGGTGTAGATCGACATGGCGATCATCCCAACCATCAATCCTTCAATCATGCCCAAAAGAAAGCCGGAGGAAAAAATCACAAAGGTGAGGAACTCGACGTTGGGAACGGATAGTATGGGAAGCTTGAGCGCGATGGCCAGGGCGACCAGAACGCCCATCAGGGCAAGCTTTCTGGCAGTGAGGGTCATGCTACCTGATCACCGCCATCTTTTTCACCTGGCTGCTTCTCTCGGTGCGGAAAAGATAGGTATACACGCCTGAGGATACGTATTCCCCTTGCTCGTTCGTTCCATCCCAGAACAACCTGAGCTCCCGAAGCACGGGTTCCTCCGTGTACGCACCGCTGGAGAGGATCAAATCGCGCTTGGGGATAATGGTTTTGATCTTTTCTCCGCTCAAGGTAAATACGTCAATTCGTACCCGGCTGGGCGAGTAAAGGACGAAGGGAAAGAAGGCTCGGTCCGATTCCGCCTCGATGACAAAGGGATTGGGGTAGCTCTGCAGTATCTTATCCGCCAGGTGCTGGGTCGGCTCCTCGGTCAGTGAACTGTCGTGATATGCCTGGTATTCATAGACAAAGTAGGTATCCGGACTTCTGGTAACTACCGCCGGTATCATGACCACCTCGTTGTAGGACGACCAGTCGTAGATTCTGGCCACTCCGATGAACGGCGTTACCAACGGCATATGAGGAAAGGACTTGTATCCTACCGCCGAGACGTTGAAGTCGCCGCCCTGGCTTGTAAACTCGATTCTCAGCCCCCCCTCCTTCAACTCAGGATCAGGGACGAAGACCACGTAATTTGACCCCAGGTTTTCGGGATGGTGAGGACCGGACGGACGCGTGGCGGGATAGGTGGTGTGGTAGTGCAAATCCTCCACCTTTACCTCGGGGAACATATCGCCTTCCGAGTAAAAAAGCTCGGTCCTGGCTCTTGAGCCGGTGAAGTAGTTCCACACGGTGAACTCACCAAATGCCTCTTCGAAGGTGCTGCCTCCGGCCTCCAGGACCATGTCCGTGGCGGATTTCCCCTGGGCGTAGTCGATTACATTATTTCCAGGGACCTCTGCGCACCTCTCCCATATATCCCGGATTATGACGCTGTCGAATTTCTCTGACAAAAAGAGCGGCCACACACAGCTGCCGTATGCATGCTGGTCGGAAAGGCTCTCGTATGTCTTCAGGGAAAGCCACGGCTCCGCAAAGAATTCGGGGAGATAGCCCAGGTAGTCATTGATCTCATCGTAGACCATCTCCTCCATCCACACGGCGGACATTTCCATCCAATATGGTCTGATGTTCCCGGCACCTTGCTCGTACTCGGCGCCATCGTAAGCCATCTGGATTGCGTGAAAAAACTCGTGAGCCACCGTTACCTGAAGCCACTCAAGCTGCGTGTGACCCGGGCCGTAGCCGAGGTAGTCGTTGTCAAGCGCGATATGGGAGGTAAACGATGCCGGCCAAGGCTGAGCCACGTTGATCTCACCCTGGGTATAACCCAGATACCAGATGGGCCCGGCTTGCAGATTCAGCAAATAGACGTCGTACTTCCCGTCTCCGCCATTCCCCGGGGGATCGGGATTCTGCATATCGCTGGGAGGTGGAAGATATCCAAGAGAACCGACCTCCCTGTTCCAGGCATACTCCAGAACTTGACCGGTGGCATCCACCCAATCGGGATGACCGTTGTAGTCGTCGTCCCTCTGCGGCTGATACACTGCGCTGTCGCCCTCCGTTACATAGTGAATCTTGAAATGCCCTTCGGGCGTGTCATAGGTGCGCTGGGGATAGCCGTAAGTAGGCCTTTCCACGTATGGCTTCAGCAGCCTCCGGGTGGCCTCGGAAAGCCTGCTCCAATTGGCTCGAACCTCCAGGAAGATGGGCGTGGCGCAGATGGGACGACCGACTTCCCCTGCGGCCTGGCTGAAGAAAACGCCTCTTACCCTTTCAACCAGCTGCTGCTCGTAAGCCTGGCTCATTCTCTGCGTCTCTGCCGCGGCCACCTGAAAAACTACTAAAACGAACACCAAAGGTAGGACTCTTTTCATCTTATCTCTCCCAATAGATAGCGCGAAAAATCGCACCGTAAACTCCGGCAGGCGGTGGGGAGTCCCCATCTGAAACGGTCTCAATCACGCTGCAAGAGCACACCGACTTGGCGAGCCTCCCGAAGGAATTAGTGATCCCAAAACCCTGACTCT
>CAYFQZ010000059.1:0-3550 GCA_964345305.1 uncultured Ignavibacteria bacterium
TCAATCAGGATGTAGTCGGACATGAAGGTGGTATCGTCAGGACCTCCTGCCGGAACCATCCCCGAGGTCAAAATCACCGTGCGGTCTACCACCGAATCCGGATCCTGAATGTTCTCACCCGCGGTGGTTATCAGCTCATAGAACTGATCCGTCCTGAAGCCCCAGCCGTCCTGAGGATAGAGGAAGGTGTCGTTGCGCACACACTGCATACCCATGGGCTCAACCACCCCTCCCGTAGGATCGGTGAAGGCCAGCCCCACGTGGAAGTCCTCATATTCAGGATGCGGCTCCTCCAGGGTGTCGTTGTAGAATCCATGCAGCCATATCATCTCGCGAGCATCATCGTATCCAGCCGTGTTGCAGCCGTTGCAGCCGTCGTCAAAAGGAGCATCCACGTCAGCATAATGACCTAAATAGATGTCCTCGTGTCCCGGATAAGCTCCCGGCTCCGGCCACCACAAAGGCGGACGGCTGAACTTGATCCAGATGAACTTGACGATTATGTCCTTCTTCCACAGAGGACAATTACCGCTCTGAGGAGGCCAGTCGTGGAACATGAACATCTGCTTGTAGACGTCAATCCAGTACCACCTGATATGCGGGGGATAAGTGTCAACCCGGACCTTCCAGATGTAGGTGTTCTTCACATGGATCTTCTGGACCAAACATCCAGGCTCGTAGTCTTTCCACTCACCGCAATAACGGTTGATGGTGTCTCTTGCGCCGGTGTACCGATTATAATACTCCTGCCGGCCGATAGCCGTATCGGTGGGGTCGCCCGTTGCGATGGTGGCCACAAACGTACCGCCATAGAAGATCACTTGCTGGTTCTCCTCCGGCTGAATCCATTTATGCCATACCTGCTCCGCGGAGTTGGAGCAGACCCACAGCCTGAGCTTGCAGTTGTCCTTAAGGACGGTGGTGTTTGGAGCAATGTCGCACTCGTAGTAATCTAGGCTGCAGACCACGTAGACGTGAATTTCGATGGTGGTCTCGTTCTCCGTCCCGATGCAGCCGCGGACGGTAATGGTGGCGACGATGAAGCCCTCAGCCGAACAGGTTATGGTCACCTCCACGGTCTTGCTCTGACCCGGCGAGAGATAACCGCTGGAGTTACCCGTGATGGCAACGCTGGGATTATCGCTGGTGACCTCGAAGTCTCCTCCCAGGTTATACAGCCCGGTTATGTCAAATGTGATCACCCTGGAGCCCTTATCCGGCGAAACCTTGATGGGCGGGTCTGTAAAGGAGGTCGGATCGCTGGAGCCGTAAGTTATCCCACAGGCCGATTCAAGCGGCAACTGATAGACATGCAGATACATTCTGTCGTTGTCGGTCCAGACCCCTTCGTCCTGGACGATTCCGCCAGCATCCCGGTCACAGGTGTAGTCGATGTAGAGATCACCGCCATACATGTTCTCTGCTAAAGAGGCCCAATGATCGCTGGCACACTCTCCCGCAGGGCAATTGACACTAGGAGTGTTGGTGAGATTACGGCCCGGGGCCCACATCACTCCGCCGTCGTTGGAAACGGCTGCGTAAATGTCTCCGTTGCTCCACCCGCCGGCAGACAGATCGCCCTCATTAAACTGAGTCCAGGTGGCGAAAAGATAAACCGAATCCGGATCTCCACCAGGATGATAGATGGGATCCTTGGCCGATACGCTCATCTTCGAGATGTTGCGATTCCAGCCGCCCGGTGCAGTGTTACCCCAATAACCAGCCGCGATCGTGGTTATTTGACCGGTGGCGTCGCTCCAGTGATAGAGATTGCACTCGTTACTGGTCAGCCCGCCAACCGAATCAAACCAGGGCGCATTGAAAACGATGTGCAGGTTGTCGTTGTAATCGTAGCAGGCCGCCACGTCGGTATAGGCGCGCTCCATGTCCAAGCTGGCATAGTTGGTGACGTTGATCTTGGTGGGGGGCCACTGAGACCCGCTCAGCCAGTCGGTCCCGTTGCTGTCCGATTCGATGTACATCACGTCGTTGTTCACCTGCCCCTCGGCCGCTCTGTGCTTGGTGTATACCAGCGCAACCTTCTTGGAGACCGGGGAGGAGACGATTACCGGAGAAATACACTTGATGGTGTCAACCACGGCCACCACCTCAAGAGGCGATGGGTTGGCTTGGTTTGGCAATCTGGTGTAAGGCCCATAACCATTGGGCGAATGACACACCAGATTCTGACCTTGAAACACGCAGCGTGCATAGGCGAAAGTCTGATCACCGCCGAGCTCGGGATTGTTCTCGTTGGCCAGGTAGTGAATGTACTCGGTATCCGTCACCGCATCATAAACCAGGCAGGCCTTGGGCCAAAGGCCGTTGACCGCAGCTGATACGGGAAAGTCGATCACGTCCGGAAAATCGTACTTGTTGGTGAAATAGCCGGTGCATATATAGCCTTCGTCTCCTATGAGCATGCTGCTGACCCAGCTGGGACTATCCGTACGGTGATAGACGATAATCTCCCGGCCGTCATGCATGGTCAGCATGTTGGCATATCCTGCGGCGATGCCAGGCCCGCCGTCCACCCAGGTGGCACCCACCCAATAGGCAGCCCCGTCATGACAGTTGTAAGTGATATACCGGGGAAAGGTGTTATAATCTCCCCGGGTCTCGTGGAATATGAAATGCCTGTGACCACCGGGACCTACGGCAATCATCCTGCCCATGGAACCGTTCTTCTGATAGTCGTAATAGGTATAGCCAACCGCAACCGGCGTTGCCGGGTTGACCGAGACCTCCGGATTGATGGCCTCACAGTCGGTGACCTTGGCCCCATACACTACCGGCGATGGCGCAGCACCTGCCTTGGGCTGCAGACCCGCATCCATAGGAAGGACGTCGGTGACCTTGGGCTTCTTTGCGTCCATCGCGCCCGAAGCTACGCCGGCAAGGAAGAGCAGAGTAAACAAAGAGAGAAGAAATAAGACTGAGATTCTTTTTCCCATTTTTTACTCCTTTCAAGCACGTTTCGTACAATTGGACAAAAGTTAACTTCGCCCCCGCAGGAAGTCGTCTTCTGCTGTTCGCTACCCTCCCCCCAACTTTCTCAGGTTAAAGAAGTAAGAATCCCCTAATGAAAGCCAGAATATCGTCTCCGACGCTAAATCTCAAAGGGGCAATCCCTCTTCTCTTACCCAATAATGATTCTCTCTCACCCCCTTTCGCGCTGGCCCACCAATTCGGATCAGCTCTAACATCCCACCGCACAAGCGGATAAGGAAGCCTAAGGGTTGGCGTAAAGCTATACACGGAAAGTCTGAATTCCTCTGCTAGCTCAGAAAGTAGTTAGAGTATCTTAAAGAAAAAATTCTGCCCGCCGAAGAGAATATCTGCCCGGCCAAAGACCCAAAAGAAGGATGTTCCCCCCGCTTTCAGTCTTTGACCATCAAGCTACTAACCATGTAACCATCATATAATTAACACACAAATGCTTTTTTGTCAAGTATTTTTTCCTTGCCTGGCAGGCGGGGGGCAAGGATTGAAGGTCCCTTTGGTATGTACTCCTAAGTTGCGGGAAAGCTATCTCTGAATTCTCCGTGAA
>CAYFQZ010000060.1:0-4107 GCA_964345305.1 uncultured Ignavibacteria bacterium
GAGAGGCTTTTTGGAAGATAATCGAGGATGAGGCATGTCTAGATCAAGTGAGAAGGCAAGAGCAGAGAAGTTCCGGCAGATTCCCAGCGTGGAGAAGATTCTTGAGCTGCCCGAACTCCGATCTGACATAGATCAATTCTCCCATCCTCTGGTGGGGGCAGCGGTCAAGCAGGCGGTGGAGAAGATTAGGGATGAAGTCAAGGGAGGCAAGGAATCTGTATCTCTCCAAGAGATCGTTCAGCATACCGAGAGCATCATCGTTGAAATGACCTCTGCCTCTTTGAAGTCGGTGATTAACGCTGCCGGCGTCGTATTGCACACAAACCTGGGCAGGGCCCCACTGGATAAGGAGACTCTGGAGTTCATTCAGAACGTAAGCGGGACTTACAATAACCTGGAGTTTGATCTCAGGGAAGGTAAAAGAAGCAAGAGGGGAATCTTTGTGGAACGGCTTCTTTGCACCCTGACCACGGCGGAAGCTGCGCTGGCCGTCAACAACAACGCGGGGGCGGTGCTTTTGATCCTGACCGCCCTGGCCAAAGGCAAAGAGGTGATCGTCTCCAGAGGGGAGCTGGTACAGATAGGGGGAGGCTTTCGCATTCCGGAGATTCTGGCTTTAAGCGGCGCCACTTTGAGAGAGGTGGGCACCACCAACCAGACGGCCATCTCCGACTACGAGAACGCCATCACTTCAGAGACCGCCATGCTGCTGAAGGTGCACCAGAGTAACTTCAAGATGATCGGATTCGCAAAGAGGCCCTCCATAAACGAACTGGCGAAGCTGGGCAGGAAACGCAAACTCTGCGTTGTAGAAGACCTGGGCAGCGGCGTCCTTCTCAGAACCGAGGATTTCCGGCTGGCCCACGAACCCACCCCTTTCGAGGCCCTCTCTGCAGGCACGGGCCTGGTTTGCTTCTCCGGAGACAAGCTTCTGGGTGCACCTCAGGCCGGGATAATCTTGGGCCGAAGGAAGTACATCGACATTCTAAAGAAACACCCGATGCATCGCGCCCTCAGGCTGGACAAGATGTTCCTGGCCGGACTGGAGAGGGTCCTGCTTCACTATCTGAAGGGAGAAGCTACCCAAAAGATCACTGCCTGGCAGATAATCAGCACGTCTCTGGAAGCTCTGCAAACCAGAGCGGAGAGCATCAAGGGGGAGCTTGAGAAATCCGGCGTGGATATCGACATTCAGGAAAGCCAAAGCACAATAGGCGGAGGCTCCCTCCCCGGCGAGACATTACCCACAATTACCGTATCCGTTACATCCGTTGAATCCGCTGACAGATCGCTTTTCTCCGCTGATCAACAGGCTCGGCTCTTCAGGGAGCAGTCCCCACCTATAATTGGGCGGATAGAGAATGACAGGTTCGTGTTAGATCTAAGAACCGTGTTCCCGCGTCAAGATGAGATGCTGATCTCGGCCATCAAGAACGTTTTTCTCGAAAGAAGTTGATTCTTCTTACCCCCGGCATTATTATTTCCATGACAACTCTTTGCCCGTTTGGCGCAGCCGGGGTTTCGTAACCCGGCTTTCCGCTCGATTTCGGAGAAGCGTATGTTTGTCCTGGGAACAGCGGGACATATCGACCATGGAAAGTCCAAGTTGGTCGAAGCACTCACCGGTATTGATCCGGACAGGCTTCCGGAGGAAAAGGAAAGGGGCATGACCATCGATCTGGGATTTGCCTGGCTCTCCCTGCCGGACGGCATCGAGGTGGGCATTGTGGATGTGCCAGGACATGAGAGGTTCGTCAAGAATATGGTTGCCGGAGTGGGCGGAATCGATGCGGCCCTGTTCGTCGTAGCGGCCGACGATGGCTGGATGCCTCAGAGCGAGGAACATCTGCAGATTCTGAACATGCTGAAGATACAAACCGGCGTAATCGTAATTACGAAAATCGATCTGGTGGATTCGGACTGGCTGTCGCTGGTGGAGGAAGACATCAGGGAAAAGACAAAAGGAACGGTACTGGAAGGCGCCCCCGTGGTCAAGGTCTCGTCTACAGAGAAGATTGGTATAGATGAGGTTCACCAGGAGATCGCGGGGATGATCTCCCGTCTGAAGCCTCGAAAGGACATCGGCAAACCCAGGATGTACGTCGACCGGGTCTTCACCATGTCCGGCAGGGGAACGGTGATCACCGGCACGCTGCGGGATGGGCACTTCGAGTTGGGTGATGAAGTCGAAGTTCTCCCCCTCAGAATCCGCGCCCGAATCCGCGAACTCCAGACCCACAAGAAGATCCAAAAACAGGCCACCCCGGGAACCAGGGTGGCCATGAATCTGGCCGGAGTCGAGAAAGAGAGGTTGAGAAGAGGGGACGTGGTGACCAAGGTGGGGCAGGACCAGCCCGTAGAGACCTTCCTCGCGAAAGTCGACGTGGTCTCCACCATGAAGCACACCATCAAACACAACGCCAATCTGCTGTTGATACTGGGGACAACCGAGCTTCAAGCGAGAGCCAGGATTCTGGATAAAGATCAGATCCCACCGGGGGACTCCGGTTTCGTGCAGTTTCTGTGCAAGGGAAGGCTTCTGGCTCGCATCGGAGACCATTTCATCATCAGATTGCCCTCGCCCCAGATCACGGCTGGTGGGGGGGTTGTGTTGGAAATCGCCCCCAAAGTTCGAAAAAGGAAGGATGAGGACTTAATCTCCGATCTTCAAGGTAGATTGAGCCTTCAGCCCCAGGACCTGATACTCTCCGAGCTGGCGAAAAAAGGATTATCTTCCAGAAGGGACATCCTGAAGTCCGGCAATCTGAGTCACGGGCAAATCCAATCCAGCTTGGAACGACTGGAGAAGGAAGGCAGGATACTTTCCGCCGGCGAGTTTGTCGCCGATTTGAAAAAATGGCGGGAAGCTTCCGAACTAATCATCTCCGAGATCGAAAGCACGCATAGGAAGGCACCCTTCAAGATCGGCGCAAAATCGGCAGGGCTTGCCGCGCGCCTGAAGGTAGAGGAAGCCCTGGTGGAGCAGGTCATCAGGCATCTGATCAGAGACAAAAAGATAATCCAGCAGGGAGCTTATCTTCGTCTTCCACAGCATCGACCGATGCTCTCCGACGAGCAGAGGAGACTATCTGAGGACATTCTGCAGAGGTTTGCCTCAAACCCGCTTTCGCCGCCCGCCAAGGACGAGATTCAGAGTCTGGGTGATCAGCACGAGATCGTTCTGACCTTCCTGATCGAGCAAGGAGAGTTGGTGGAGTTGAAAGATGGGATTCTCTTCACAAAAGACGGTTTCGACAAGATCAAAACAAGAGTGGTGGATTTCATTCGCCTGCACGGTGAGGCGACTGTCAGTCAGTTACGGGAGCACCTCTCCACCACCCGGAAATACATGGTCCCGATCCTCGAGAAATTGGATCAGTCCGGAGCGACCCAAAGAGAAGGTGACAAAAGGACTCTGCCCCGGCGATAGCGAGAATCGCCCGCGAAACCTCTTGCCCTTTTTCCCATCTGTGTTTCACGGACAGGGAGACCGGGGTCTTGGGGCCAGAGTGGCTAAAGAGGTCGAATGATGAAAGACTTGATGCTGCTGAACGGAAAGATATACACCATGCACCCTCAGCTTCCCCAAGCCGAGGCCGTGGCGATGAGACACTCCAAGATAATCGCTGTGGGGAGGAACTCGGAAGTCGAGAACCTGGGCAGGAAAAGCTTCAGGGTGATAAACCTGGAGGGCAAAACCGTGATACCGGGTCTGACAGATTGCCATACCCATTTTCTGTCTTTCGCTCATGGACTCGGTCGGGTCAACCTGCGCGGAATAAGCTCCTTTGAGGAGATTCTGTCGACCATCAGATCCCATTCCAAGAGACTGAGATCCGACCAGTGGTTGGTGGGTGCCGGATGGGACAAGAACATCCTGAAAGACGAGCCAACTTTCACCAGAGAGGTCTTGGACAGAATCTGGCCTCACGCCCCGGCGGCTCTGCAGAGTAAAGACCAGCACGTTCTGTGGGTGAACTCAAGAGCGCTCGAGGCGGCGGGGATCGAGAAAGGCACCAGCGATCCGGCAGGCGGAAGAATAGACAGAGACCCCCGGACCGCAGAGCCGACCGGCATACTAAGGGAGAAAGCCTGCTCTATGCTCTG
>CAYFQZ010000061.1:0-2281 GCA_964345305.1 uncultured Ignavibacteria bacterium
CTTCCACTGATATACAGGTTTTCCCATCAGGAGCTTCAGGGGCAGTAGGAGCACCGGATAGGGACCGCCTTGGTAGATGAAGAAGCTATCAACACCACGAAGAACTGCCCTCAGAACCTCCCTGTAAAAGCGAGCAAGAGTAACCAAGCGGTTTCTTCCTTTGACAGCGCGAACTTCTACATTGTCTGGAAGAGCAAAAGTCCCTTTCCGAAGAGCAATCACAGTCATTTGCTCTACCTGAGGTTTCTTTGAAAATTCTTCTATCCAGCGGACCGTACTTGCTAGAACCGGGTCGTTTTGGTCTACCGCCTGACAGATGAAGACCAACCTCATTTGCGCCACTCCTCGAGGCTACGCTCTAATAGCCCCTCCAGACCTTTAATTTCCCTCTCCAGTATTTCGTAGAGCATCTCCCGCTCTGATAAACCAGGGCCTCGGTCCCGATCAGCCACTTCACGCGTGTTAAGAGCTCTGATTTTGCCCCCCAAGCCTGCTCTCTTGGCAAGCCACCAGATGTTGTATAGTCCCTTGCTCCGCAAAACATCCGAAGCCTGCACCAGTAGGCGGTCCAACCACACGAACCGAGGCACTCTGCCGATGTTCACTCTCATGTTCACCATTGACGGAACAAACGAAGAATCAACACCGATAAACTCATAAATCGTCCTAATGAAGCTCAACGGATCCTTCAAGCTATCTTCATAAATAAGCGTCAAGATTTGGTCCATCGAGAAAAGTTCCAGATAACGCTTCAGATGAGTAGCATAGCGCCCCCGTTCTACATATCCCAAATCCCCATTTAACGCTTCACCGAAAGAGATGTCTGGCTCAACAATTCCGGCCATGATATCATTTAGGTAATTCGAGTATGCTCTATCAATGGGATCTCGCAAGCAGGCAACGAGTTTGACGTCGGGATAACGTCGGTGAATACGCTCAGGAGTGGCGGGATCCGATAGATAAGAAGTGGAAAACTCCCCTGTCTTGGCATCCTGAGGGCATTCCTCAAAGATGGCTTCATACCATTCGTATCCCTTAGGCCAATTCCTCTCCCGACTGAAGAAGTGGATCTCTTTTACAGGTATACAGATATCGGGATGCTCGTAAAGGCAGGCATAAATCCAAGAGGTTCCAGCCCTCTGTGCCCCTAGTCCAATGAAATCGGGATACCTACCCATTGATGCCTCACCTCGCCTTTTCATCCGGGGATGAAAGCCTTACAACAAACGGCGTGCGGTTTCAAATACCTGACGGTATCCAGCGACATATTTATCCGTCGAAAAGGCCTCGGTGACAAACGCCCGACCCCGCGCACCCATCTCGGCTGCCTCACCAGGATGGGCCAGAAGATAAGTGATCCTGTCGGCCAAGGGAGCAACCTCATCAGGCGGAATAAGATATCCGTTGACGCCATCCTGAATCAGATCGGGGATGCCCCCCACGCGCGTGCCGACCACTGGCTTGCCACAAGCCATCGCCTCGATGAGCACCCGCCCCAACCCCTCGGACAGCGATGGCAAGACCAGCAGACGACACCGCCGCATATAGTCCCGCAATGCTGCCTGAGACATGGGAGGTATAAACTCCACTGCTTCCGTCAAGCCCAATGACTCTGCTTGGTGCTCTAACTCATCCTGGTAATCGCCTTGGCCTATGATGACGAGATAGGCTTGAGGCTGTTTCCGGCGCACCTCTGCCATTGCTTCCAGTAGCCGGTGCACACCTTTCAAGTAGACCAATGCCCCCACGAAGAGGACCATGGCTTCCTCCAGATTGATCAAGTCACTTGGCTTCTCGAGGAACAACTCGATGTCGGTGTAGGTAGGAAACACAATGACCGGTTTCTCAGAAACGATCCGATGGACTTTTTCTTCGGTAAAGGAGGAGATAGCCCGCACCACGTCACTGTGTCGCAGCACCCAACGGGAAAGACACTTTAACAACTTTTGGTACACGCGGGGAAAACGCACTTTCCGATAGAGCAACGGACTCTCCTCCCAGTCGCCGTGGATCTCGGTCACCAACACCACCCGGCGTCCCAAGAGGCGGCTTATCAAGTGTACCAGGGCGGCAGCCAAACCTTCGTAAGGGCTCTGGGCGATAATGACGTCAATCCGGCCTGTGAGAGCCATTGCCAGACCCATAAACAGGGCTGAGACTGTAAACTCTAGGTGGCGGAGAAAAGCCACCGGCCACAGCGGCAGCAGGAAAAAATCGGCGTGCTCTGCAAAGCGCCGCGGCCGGCCGTCAGCCGAGAAAGCCAGCAAACGCAAGTCGGCCA
>CAYFQZ010000062.1:0-4358 GCA_964345305.1 uncultured Ignavibacteria bacterium
CGGTACCACAGGAGATTCGCTGGCCAACGAAACGACGCTTCATCAGGCCAGGCTGGAAGCGACCCGGTGGTGGAGAAGGGGAAACGGTTTTGTGGAGGTTTTTCCTGATACAGAGGTCACCAAAGAGGTGATGCAAAGCCACAACCTGATTCTCTTCGGCGGGCCCGGGGAGAATTTCGTAACGGCCGCCCTGAACAAGAACCTGCCCATAAGAATAGAAGACCAGAGGATGTTCTTTGCAAAAAAGCAGATTCGTGGTGAGAACCTGGCGGCCGAGTTCATCTGTCCAAATCCCTCGAACCCGGAGAGATTTGTGCTCGTTCACGAGGGTCTGGGTCTTTCCGGATTGAAGCTTTCCAACTTCTTCACGCCCCTGTACTCCGGGGCCGGACTGCCGGATTTTCTCATCTTTGACAGCCAGGTCAGGTACAAAGGTTGGGGTGGCGTAATTTGCGCTGGATTCTTCGACTCCGGGTGGGAAATAGATGAGAGGCTCTACTATCTGAGAGAGTAACAAACGCCCAGAGCAGAAAGGATCGAGGCTTCGACAAAAAAAGAAGCCGGCATCTGAACTGAAGTTTCCTTCGAGGTCAGGTGCCGGCTTGTCCTGCACCGCACGGTGCAGGGTTTGCCCCCCGAATACTGAAAAGCAGCCTGTCTGACTTGACAGGCCGCTTTACCCCCTCATCTATTTCTTCTCTTTCTCTACTGTGTGCAGAACCATCCTGACGATATCCAGCAGCCGTTCGCAACTGAAAGGCTTCTTTATGTACAGAACCCCGCCCACCCTGAAGCTTCGTCCTTCGTCGCTGCGGGCATCCTTGCCGGTTAAGAACACCACCGGTACGTCTTTGGTATTCTCACACTTTTTCAAATCGCTGCAGATCTCATAGCCATCCATGAAGGGCATCATTATATCCAGAAGTATAAGATCGGGCAAGAAGCTCTTGGCCCTCTCTATGCCCACCATGCTGGTGTTTTCCGATTTCACCTCGTAGCCGGCGCTCTCCAGAAACGTCTCTATGATGTCCGTTATTTCCGGCTCATCATCGATAACGAGGATCTTTTGTCGCCTCGTCTTTTTGTTATCGGGAACCTTGGCAATCTGAGGCCCGCCGGTGCGGTTTCGCTCGTCAGACTTTGAGCTTAACATAGATTCCCCTTCCGATAGAACTCAATTCGTCGATCCTCAAGAAGATGGTTGCCCGGCGTAAACATCTTGTCTCTGGCTGCAGCAGGATCGATCTCCACGGTCTGTATTCCTTCCTGGGTCTCGTCTGCTTTGATCAAAACGTTTCCTTTGGGATCAACCACCTGGCTGTTGCCGGTGAAGGTGAGGCTGATCCCCGGGACCTCTTCGGTTCCGGTTCGGTTTGTGGTTATGGCAAAGACTCCGTTTTCCACGCAGCGGGTGATCATGGCATCCTGACAATAGCGAAGTATCAGATTCGAAGGATGACATATGATCTCTGCTCCTTTTAAAGCCAGAATCCTTGCCACCTCCGGAAAGATCCAGTCAAAGCAGACCATCATTCCGACCCTGGCATCTTTGATGTCCACCACCTCCAGCTCCCTGTCACCTGGCGCGAACCACAGCTTCTCCCGATCGAACAGGTGCAGTTTGCGGTAAAGCTGAAAGTCTCCGCCAGGCGTGACCAGAACTGAAGAGTTGTAACAGAAACTTCCCTCCTTCTCTGCCATTCCGAACACGAGGTTGAGATTCTCTCGTGCTGCCAGGTCGGCCATCTTGCGGAAAGTCAGTCCATCTGGAATGGATTCAGCTGACCTCTTGAGTTCCTCTTGGCTTTCGAACAGGTAACCCGTGTTGAAAAGCTCCGGAAGAACCAAGAGGTCAGCTTTAGCCCCCCTTACTGAGCTTATCACCCTTTCCAGATTCTCATCTTTCCTACCCAATCTGGGTGAGAACTGAAAAAAACCGACTTTCAACGTCTGCTCCTTTCTATTCTTCGACTTTTTGGCTTCTTACTTTAGTCCAATGAATCAAAAAGTAGTAGAGTGTCAACGGTTTTTGCACGGAAAACTCAGATGATCTGGGGGTTCGCCTGATAAGTTTGGCCCCATGGTTGTCACGGTCTGTCTGCAAATCAGCCGGGCTTGAGCATGGCATGCGCGTCACCGAGTGTGAATTGGCATCTGCATCACGCGCCTCATTTCTCTGAACAGGCCGACTGCTGAGTTGCCCGCGGCCCGATGCTGCGTGACGGATACCGCATAGAGTGGACAGGACTTTTCTGGGTTGCTTGACGATTTCCTTACTGATGGTAACTTAACCCCACGAGCAACCGGTCCCTGGCGGAAAGTCAGTTTGCTCGCCGGCATTTCAGACGGAATCTCTTCTTTGGAGTGTCGAACCATATTCCTTTCGGCCGCAGGCGGTCTGATCGTACGGGTCTTCTCCTTTGCCTTTCTGTATCTCCTCCTTTTCGCTCTATCCCTTGTCTCGATTTTTCTCTCGCTTTCTCTGAAACGAGCGAATCCAGAGAGACCGGTCTCTTGATCCCAAGAAGCCAGACTTTGGTGTTATGGCGAATCGGTCGTAGAGAGATCATTCGCTTCGCCCACGGTGTTAGAAAAATCCCAGGGACATAGAGCTCTCTATGCAGGGTGCAATGGGGATGTGTGGCTAGAGAATGAGATTAAGCAGTCCGCCGACTGCGAGGGCGGAGCTGAGCATGATGGCGGCGGATTTTATCATGTCCTTGATTCCCAACTCCCTGATCAGCACTGCGAAGGTGGCCACACAAGGGAAATACATGGTCAGAACCACGCTGGCAACCACCAGCTGAGAAAGGTCCAGGCCGAGAGGCAGAAGCATTCCTACCGCGACATCCTTGCGGAGAAATCCTATGATCAGAGCGCCAACCGCGTCGCGCGGCAGGCCCAGAATCCCGGTGATAAGGGGTGAGGCCAAACGCCCGACAAGCTGTATTATTCCCATAGAATAAAGGACATTAATGGCAAAGACCCCCAGAAGGACATAGGGAACTGCTTCTTTGGTGAAGCCCCGGATCCTGATCCACAGCTTCTTGAGCAATGCAGACCAGTAGGGCATACGGTAAGGTGGAATCTCCACGAAGATCTCCGGACTCTCGCCTTTGGAGAATCGTCTCAATAGGATCCCCAGGACTATCCACACCACCAGAAGGGTGCCGAATACCAGCCCCAGCCCGCCAGCACCGTATCTTCCCACCAACCCGAATATCATGGCGCTCTGTGCCATACAGGGGACGGCGATCGCCATCAAGGTGGCGGCGATGAAGCGCTCCCTGCGGGTTTCCAGCACTCTGGTGGCCATGGCTCCCGGTACGTTGCAGCCCAAACCCAGCATCATGGGAATGATGGCCAGCCCGTGTAAGCCGAATTTATGCATGACATTGTCCACCAGCACGGCCAGGCGGGGAAGATAGCCTGAATCCTCCAGAAAGCTCAAGACCAGATAGAAGGAAAAAACATAGGGGAGGACCATGGCGATGGGCACGAAAAGCCCGGTGGTCAAAAGGCCCAGAGATTCCACGAAGTCTATCTGACCCTCCACCAACTTTCCGACGAGAATGTCATGGAGGAACCCTGGACCCAAGAGACCCGACACCCGCATCATCAGGGGCGCCCACAGCCTTTCAAACACCGGCTCGAATATCAGCCCGATCAGCCCTTCTCCAATGAACCGAATGATCTGAAAGACGACGAAGAGCGTAATTACGGCAAGGGGCAAACCGGTCACCGGCCTTATGGAGAGATCCTCAAGTCTCTCCAGCCAGGTGTGATGGCGATGGGCGATGGTCTGCACCAGGCTCACGATCTCTCCGACCTTTTCCCACCTTTTGTCTTCGTCATACTGCAGAGCACTTGAGGCGGCCTGAGGGATCCCTGAAACCAGCTCGGCGATTCCTTCTCCGGTTATGGCGCAAGTGGGAACCACCGGTACTCCCAGAATGGTTCTGAGCCTGTCGACATCAATGGAGATGCCGATGTGGCGGGTCTCATCCCAAAGATTCAAAGCTACTATCAGCGGCTTTCCATCTTTGAGCAGCTGGAGGGTAAGATTCAGGTTTCTCTCAAGGTTGGTGGCGTCCACCACGTTGATGATCAGGTCCCCCTGTTTTGCCATCTGCACGGCCACCTGTTCGGCTGGCGAGGTGGGATGGAGGTCGTATGTGCCCGGCACGTCTATTATTTCCACAACCTCATGGCCCAATGTCATGCGGCCCCGGGTGAACTCGACGGTCGTGCCGGGATAGTTTGAAGCGACTACCCTGACGCCGGTTAAGCGCGAAAAGATCACGCTCTTTCCCACGTTGGGGTTGCCCATCAAGAGGATCTTTCGCAGGGGTCGTTCC
>CAYFQZ010000063.1:0-1556 GCA_964345305.1 uncultured Ignavibacteria bacterium
CCTCCACTACTTCCATTCCCAGGATTTTTGCCAGTTGGCTGTTATTGCCCAGTTCGGGGTGGCAATCAAGAGGCAAATGAACAGCATATAGTCCAATCTCTGCCTCCATCAGGGTCTTCAATCTGTTGTAGTGGTTGTCGACGACAAGCTGTACATCTTTCCAGAATAGCCCATGGTGTACGATGAGCAACTGCGTCGACTTTGCTGCTGCCTCGGTGATGGTCGCCATACATGCGTCAACGGCAAATCCAAGCCTTTCCACTTTTGAGGAGCCTTGAACTTGCAGACCGTTACGGGAACTCTCGGATATTTCCGCTACCTTTAGAAGCTCGTCAAGATAGCGAATAAGAGTGCCTCTTTCAACCATCTGAATCCGGCTAAACCCTTGTGTAACAATAAAAAATGTGAGATAATAGCTTAAAGTTGGCAGGTCTAAGCGTCAAGATATTTCTGCTGATGAAAAGCTCACATGAAAGGGCTTCTAAAAAGTCTTGCAGTCGCGATTCTGGCAGTATCGGTTCTCTCCGCCACTATCTCTTGCTCCTCCAGACAGCCCAGTAGGAATCTGAAGGGTGTATATCATCCTGTTCTCCCCGGGCAAAATCTCTATCGCATCGCTCTCACATACAAAGTCCCTATAGAAGCCCTAATCGATGCTAATAGGATCCAAGATCCCGGCAAGATTCAAGCCGGTCAGAAATTGTTTATCCCAGGTGCGACCAAAAGACTGAACGTCCCAATAGTAGGGCCAAGACCGATCGCTCTTACCTCATTGCCCCTCGCTGGTCAGATCACAAGCTATTTCGGCACCCCCAGGGGAAGGCATTTTCATACGGGCAT
This sequence comes from uncultured Ignavibacteria bacterium, assembly GCA_964345305.1. Taxonomy (GTDB): domain Bacteria; phylum Zixibacteria; class MSB-5A5; order MSB-5A5; family SM1-73; genus SM23-73-3. The sequence continues at coordinate 841 of CAYFQZ010000063.1, forward strand.
CGACATCGCCGCGCCGCGAGATAGTCCGATCAGGGTGGTCCTGCCGGGGCGAGTAATCTTCAGCGGGAAGATCAAGGATTACGGCAACACCATAAAGGTGTTACATGACGGCGGCCTGATCAGCCTCTATTCCCACAACGAGCGCAACCTGGTGCGCGTCGGCCAGTGGGTGAAGCAGGGCCGGCAAATAGCCACCGTCGGCCGCAGCGGCCGTGCGAACGGCTACCACCTGCATTTTGAAATCAGGCGCGACGGCAAGCCTGTTGATCCGCTACTCTTCCTGCAGCGCTGACTGAACCATGGAAATCATCACCTCCCACGGCAACGCCGATTTTGACTCCTTCGCTGCAATGTTGGCAGCCGAGAAGTTACACCCGGGGGCTCGCATCGTCTTCTCCGGTTCCAAGGAAACCGCATTGCGCGCATTCCTTGAGAATCCATACTATCGGTACGACGAGATTCGATTGCGAGACCTCGATCAAAGCCAAGTCAAGAAGCTCATTTGCGTGGACGTGAGTCACAGCTCCCGCCTGGGCCCTCTGGCCGAACTTGCCCGCCGTCCTGGCCTTGACGTAGTGATCTACGATCACCATCCGTCACTGGAGAGCGACCTCAAAGCGAGTCGCTGCTTGATAAGGCCTTACGGTGCCGTCACTACCCTGATGCTCAGCCTCCTTCGCCGCCGCAAGATAAGCATCTCGAAGATGGAAGCAACA
>CAYFQZ010000064.1:0-15330 GCA_964345305.1 uncultured Ignavibacteria bacterium
TCGATATGAACCATCCAATTGATCTAGACCCTGAGTCGTGTCGAAGGGCTGACCCTGAGACCTCTGCTTCGAATTTGCCCAGCACCCTGAGTTTATCGAAGGGTTCAAGCACACCCTCCAAGCGCTTGAAACTCTTGGACGCATTAGTCGACAAGATCATTGACCGATTAGACGACGACTCCTGTCAACCGAAAGTCCGCGACGCTCTAAAAGCCATCCAACTCAGAGACAAGGTTGCCAAAGCCTCGGAGGCCGAAAAGATTTTCTGGGACCTAATAGAAGCAATAAAAAGAGAGGAATTCTCGAAACTCTGTCCTGTGCCCCCCAGCCTGGAATCTCGAATTCAGGAGACCGTCTTAGGCCTCAAGGGCCTCGTGAAAAACGGAATTCTCCCCCTCAAAGCAGTCACCGACGCTTTCAATCAGGCCAGATCCAAACAAGCGCGGCTTACTTATCGCCGCATGAGCAGCCTCCTTTCCGCCATGGGATTCACAAAGGCCAAGACACCAAATGGCTGCTCCGCCATCATCTGGGATGACCAACTACTTCCTCAAGACATATCCTCCGATGCACAGAATTCCACCAAGCGGGAAGCCCGAGAAAAAAACGAAAAATGAACTCCAGTACGCCCAGAAAGCCCAGAACCGCCAGTATCGTGGTCTGCAACCTACTGACAAACAGAGTCCTAGCAGCCAGGAAGGGTCAAGGGAGAAACAAAAATGAGTTCCAGAAAGGCCAGTTTCCCCGCTTGTCGCTCGGGTGCTCCGTGCTCGGACGAGCCCCCAGACGTCCTGCGGACCTGTAGGGGGCCCGTATGGGCGTCCGGGCGCAGGCCACCTGACTTACTTACTGAGTTCACCACAAGGCCCCCTCTCTTCCTAAGAGAGGGGGATCAAGGGGGTGAGTTCCAACTGCTCAAGTCAACAGTGTTTACGTTTCTCTCGGCACGTAATCTACCCTCCACCCTTCCTCATCATCCCAAGAAACGACGAGCGCAGCATATCGCTCATCAGCGCCTTCTTCACCGGCGGCAGCTTCAGAAATCCACCCACGAACCCGCGCATGAAGGCGTGGGTTTTGCTCTGGGGGTTGCTGAACATCATGTTCTGCAGGGTTCCCCTTTCCAAACACTGCAGGATCACCCGTTCGAAGGTGTCCTCCGGATGAAGCACTCGCTGCTTACGCTTTACCAGCTTCATGGCCTCGGTCGGACACTTCAACGCGCACACCCCACAACCCAAACACATGGATGTATCGATTCTGGGACTGGCCTGCGGAGCCATCTCGATGGCATTGATGGGGCAAGACTCGGCACAGGTTCCGCATTCAGTACAGAGCTTTTCATCACTCGCCGCGATGAAGTTGGACGTCACCACCATGCCTGGATGGCCAAGTCTGCTGACTCCCAGAAGAGCGTTACAGCAGCAGCCGCAGCAGTGACAGATGAAGGATACGTCGTTCTTCATATTATCAGCACAAAAAACCAACCCCATCTCCTTGGAACGAGCGAGCAGCTCCAACATTTCCGGTTTGGAGACCTCTTTGGCAAAATCGTGCCTGACCATATAATCCACCGCCGGACCAAAGGTAGAACAGGTATTCAGTGGTACTTCGCACTTCTTCTCACCTACATGCAGTTTTTCATGACGACAAGAACAGATGCCTACAGCGAATCTGTTGCTACTCTCGACAATTGCGGTGGCTTTTTCATAATCCAAGACCTCAACGTATTCTTCATCACCAAAGGTCCCTTCATGCGGTAGCGCCCGCAGGGGCGAGACTTTCTCGCCGTGCCCGAAGTTTGCCCGGTAGAACGTGGTGTCATCCTGCAAATATGCGTGAAATAGCTTGGCCCACTCTTTCATATTCAACTCGCCCCGTGTCCTCATCATGGTGAACTCAAAAATCCCTATGATCATGGGAGAAGGAACATAGAAGTATTCGCCGTGCATAAACAAATCTATGACCAAGCCCTTGGAAGACAGGGTGTCCAGGATTTTCTGAAGCTTCGAATGCTCGTAGCCAGTGGTCTTTTCAATCTGATTGAACTTGGATAGGCCATAAGGCATAGTAACCACGACGTGAGCTTCCTCCTCTGAGTATAGCTCTTTCAGAATCGCATGAAACGTTTCATTCCACGGAGCCCGCATGGTGAGATTGTCAATCTTCCTGCCCAGCTTTCGGTAGATATCCTTCCCAACCATATGTCCCATAGCTGACCTCTCCTTATCCGTTGAAATGTGACTGTCTCTTGTTCATTATAATATGCCAGGCCGACACGATTCGCAAGGATTTTGATTGAAGGCATGCGGATAGGCCGGCTTCTACACGGAATTCTCTTCGGATTCTGTTGGGTGAGCAGGGCGAAAGGGATTGCGAAGGCGGACGGCAGAACTGCCCAAGCATCAGTCTTCGCAGCAGTCGCAGTTTGGCTCGGTGCCTCGAAGCTTTCCCACCAGGACTGCATAAGCGCATCCGACCCCGGCACCGACGGTCAATGCCTCCTCCGGGCAATTTCTGGCGCAGGCGCCGCACTCCATGCAGGCGTCTCGGTCGACTATGCTTGCTTTTCCGTTATCCATGGCCAGGACGGCATGCGGGCACACTTGAATGCACATGGCGCAGCCAGTACATTTCTCGGCATCCAGCTCAAGCGTCACCACGTGCGACAGGTATCGCAAGCTTGCCATAATGGCCCACCTCCAATATCTAAACGAGCTGCAGACTCAGATTGTTTAGCAGCGGCAAAGAGGTTTTGCCGCTGCAAACGAAAGTCTTTATTGAACGAAGAGTCCAGCAATCCACAAACCCACTCCCACCGAGGCCGCCGATATCTGAACAGGCACGGCCGTGCGCATTTCCTTGCGGACACCTGACAGCGAGGTGTAGGTCGAGCTGCCGGTGAAGTTCATGGCAATGAAGCTGGTTACAGCAGGGATAAGGAAAAGCCAAGCCACCACACCCGGCACTCCCTGGAATGCCTCACCATGACGGAGGGCATACAACATCACGCCCACTGCCAGAGCCAGGCCTACCCATGCCCCTTTTAGAGAAAACGGTCGGCCCGGCAGCCAGGGTAACAGTGCCGGGGGTAGAGCCGTGCCCGCAACATAGGTGATGAGCAAAATCAGGGCACTGACAACCCCATAAGACAGGGCGCGATCTAACGAATAGAGGTCTGTTCCCAGGCCGGACAAGAGCAAGAAGATCATAACGACCAGAAGCAGATACTTTGCGTGCAGGACTATGTCTGCCGGAATCAGCACCACCCGGTCGGAGAAAGAGAATTTGACGTTTCTCATCTCGGCGGTGGCTTTCATCCCCGCGCGCAGAAAAGCGGGAAGATCATGCGCCCGCACCGGTCCGTAGGTTACGCCGAATCCGCTATGTTCCTTGACCTGGTGAGCGCTCACACCCGTGGCCCCCAGCTGGGGAAGAATCAGTCTGCGATGCGCGACCACCTCACTTAGCCGGACACTTTTAATTCTGCTGGCCAATTCGTCGGTTCCAAAAGTACCCTTCCCCGCAGCGCACCAGACATTGATGCCTTTGGTGTCCAGGACCAGAATCCAGCCGTCGATTCCGCCGAGCTCCGAACGCAGTCGATCAAAGCTCATTTTATAGTTGGCCGTGACGAACACCGGGGATTGGCCTGTCGGCTGCCCCACTGCGTAAAGTCCCGGTTCAACCCGGTAGCTCATACGCCTGATGCCGCACCTGGCCATGGCTGACCGCAGTTTCTCGGAAAAACGCAGGGTCGTATCCACATGCGGGACTTGGCCGGTCTTAGTCTGAACTGTCCCGACTATCCACGGGGCATCGATTTCGACCTTCCTGGGTTGGCAACAATTCGGCGAGCTCATCTGGCAGATCCTCCGGCAGCGTTGGGGCTCTATTTCAGAATTTCAATCCCTCTTCCCCCAAACACTTCACCGACCACCCAAACAGGTTCGTTTTCTCCCGAAAAAAGGGTGGTCAGCTCATCCACCTTTTCCGAAGGGACGGCAGCCAGCAGGCCGCCCGAGGTCTCGGGCGTAAAAAGCAGCATCTGCGTCTCCTCGGAGATGCCCCCGGAAAACTCCACTGACGGCTTATAACAATCCCGATTGCGACAGGATCCACCGGGGAAAAGCCACTGCTTGGCGTATTCCTCTGACCCTTCCAGGAAGGGGAGCCCGCTCAGGCGGAAACGGAGTCTTGCGTCACTCTTCTCGGCCATCTCACAGGCGTGACCCAGGAGTGAAAAGCCGGTGATGTCGGTGCAGGCGCGGACGCCGGACTGCTGGATCAACCCGGCCGCTTTGCGATTAAGTATTTTCATGCTGTCGACTGCTTCTGCCAGGTGATCCAGACGTGCAGCATCACCTTTGAAAGCGGTGGTGATGACGCCTACTCCGAGCGGTTTAGTCAGTATGAGCACGTCACCGGGCCTGGCGCCCGCTTTGCTCAGAATGCGGTCCGGATGAACCAGGCCCATAACGGAAAGGCCGTATTTGGGTTCCTTATCCTCCAGGGTGTGACCTCCGGCCAGCACGCCTCCTGCTTCGGCCACTTTCTCCGCTCCACCCCGCAGGATCTCCGAGACCATATCCGCAGGGATGTCCTTGGGGAATCCACATATATTTAGCGCCATCACCACATCACCACCCATGGCGTACACGTCGCTCATGGCATTGGCAGCAGCGATGGCCCCGTAGTCGTAAGGGTCGTCCACAACCGGCGTGATGAAATCAAGCGTGTGGATGATCGCCGTCTGGTCGCTGATCCTGTAAACCGCAGCGTCGTCACTGCTGTCCAATCCGACAAGCAACTCCGGGTGACGGTCCGCAGGAAAGAGGCCTCGCATGGGGCGCAGCACCTGCGCCAGGGTCTCGGGACCCATCTTCGCTGCTCAACCTGCCGCGCTGGTCAGCGCGGTCAGACGGATTCTCTTCTTTGTCACAGGGTCTATTCTCCTGTTGTGACATAGGGAGCCTGCGGTGACCGTCCAGCTACAGGCTTACCACTCTCGCCGCATTCAGCAGGGTCTGGGCTATGGTGTACATATTGGATACTTCGCCCACGGCCAGCTTCTCCTTGAGGTTGAAATGCCCCAGGCACGTGCCGCAGGAAAGCATTTCCACGCCTTTCCGACACAACTCCCGGAGGTCTTCCAAAACCGGCGAGCCCTCGACCGTAAGTCTCACACCGGTATTGAAGAATATGATCGTGTCGGGCAGCGGCTCCGCCTCGCCCAGGCTGTGAAAGAAGGTACGGATTAGGATGTGGCCCAGCTCATCATCACCGCGTCCCATGACCTCGTTGGGCATTACCAGCACCAGCGGTCTGCCGGTGGGAACACCGTGGCGCCTGGAAACCATTTCTCCCTCCGACACGTTCTCTTTCTTCGCGATGTGCAGGTAGATGCCCTCCTCTCGCCTCTCGATTTTGACCGAACAGCCCGACTTCTCCGCCATCCGGGTCACATTATGCTGCGCGGCCTCGTTGTCCACGATGGTGGTAACAACGTCGGTTTCCTGTAATGCCTCGCGAGTGAGTATAACCGGTTGAGGGCACGCTAATCCACGCGTGTCAACTACTTTTGCCATAGACTCCCTCCTAGATCCTCCCTTCGTAATATATCTGGTCAGTCGAATATCAACAAACAAGAAAACCTATATGTCGTGTGTTCCTGCCATCTCCAGGTCGGCTTGGTCCAGAATGCGCAGCGCCTCATCTCTATCTGATCCGAGAATCCGGAGGCAGGTTCCGCAATCAGAGCTCAGGTGACGCGGAACCGGAATCAACTTACAGGAAATCCCGCCCTTCTTCAGGTGGTCTTCGGCCTTCAACGCATGGCTGGCGGATTTGACCAGAATCACGGCATATTGTCTGTCTCTCACCGTACCTCCTGAGCAAGCTTTCCCACCGCCAGGAGAACTGCGTCAACTTCCTCGGCGGTATTAAATGCGCCGAAGCTGAAGCGCACCGAACCCTCGGGAAAGGTACCGATGGTTCTGTGTGACGCCGGCGTGCAGTGCAGACCCGGGCGGCACATTATGTCGAATTCCTCATCCAGGCGGGCCGCCGCCTGGGATGCCTGCATCCCCGTGATGTTGAATGAAATTGTTGCGGTCTGTCGGCTCAGGTCAAGACCGCCGTAAACCGTCACGGGCGACAGGGCTTTCAATCCCCGGAGCATTTGCCCTGTCAAGAACATCTCGTGAGAACGGATATGCTCCACGCCCCTTTCCCGTATCCACCTGATCGCTGCTTCCAGGCCCGCCAATCCCACCACGTTGGGTGTGCCGCTCTCGCACATATCGGGAAGGAAGTCGGGCTGCTGCTCCCGCTCCGAGCGACTCCCTGTTCCGCCGTATATGATCGGCTCCAGGCGCGCCGCGTCGACACGATCCCCGATGATCAGTCCGCCGGTGCCGGTCGGTCCGTAAAGCAACTTATGCCCTGTAAAAGCCAGAAGGTCTATGGCGTCGCCCTGCACGTCAATTGGATAGGCCCCTCCTGTCTGGGCCGCATCCACCAGAAAGAGCAAGTCGTGCTTGCGGGCAATCGCTCCCACTTCGGGGACGGGCAGCAGACTCCCCACCACGTTCGAGGCATGGTTGAGTGCAACCATTACCGTGTCCCGCCTTATGGCCGCCTCGACGTCAGCGGGAGAAAGGTAGCCCTCAGGCGAGCACCGAACCACCGTCACTTCGATCCCCTGACGCTCCAGAGCCCTCAAAGGTCGCATGGTGGAATTGTGCTCCATGCTGCTGGTGATGACGCGGTCTCCCGGGCGCAGTGTGCCCTTCAGGGCCAGGTTGATTGCCTCGGTGGCATTATGACCGAAGACCACCCGGAGGGGGTCGGGCGCGTTGAAGAACTCAGCCACTGCCTCACGTGTCCTGTAGACGATACGTCCTGCCTCCACTGACAGCCGATGGCCCGATCGCCCCGGATTGGCGCCTATCTCGGACGTGAAGCGAGCCATTGCCTCCATGACGCATGGCGGCTTGGGCCACGAGGTCGCGGCATTGTCAAGATAGATCACACCACCTGACGGGTTCATCGAATCGCCCTTTCCTCATTGCCCGGCGGCGAGCAGTCTGTGCCTGTCGAGCACGTGCATAAGCTCGAACAGATCCATATCTTACGCTTGGCGCGCTGCAATCTCAAGCGGAGACCGTGCGGAGAATCTCATCGACGCAGACAGCGCTTCACGCTTTCCAGATTAGGAACCATCGATCCCGCATTGCGCAGGGTCTCAGAAGTTGATACGGCCTTTCAATCGGGTTCTTAGGAAGCTTCTGCATATTCCCTCAGGCGCCAATCCCTTGGGACAAAGCAAGATCGTACCTCGTGGCATTCTTCTCACCTGGAACAGGTGGTGACCGACAATGGGCTGATGGCCCAGGCGGTTGCCAGTCTCCCGGTAACGCCGCAAGTGAGCACGAGAACCATCCCGAGGCTGCAGAAGGCGGGTAGGTGTGACTAAGGTCTTTCCCTCCCTTGGCCGATCAGGCCGATTTCGGCGCCAGCACCAGAGTTTTTCACCAGAGCTTTTAAGGCTACTCTTTTCCTTTTTTGGTTGACAATAGGGTATTCTTTTGATTAATTAGGTTTAAAGGGAGACTTTTTCATATAGGACAAATGATAGGCAGAACGGTTTCTCATTATAGAATCTTGGAGAATCTCGGTCAGGGCGGAATGGGTGTCGTGTATAAGGCCCGGGATACCAAGCTGGATCGCGCCGTGGCGATGAAGTTCCTCGCCAAGGACCTGTGCGGTAACCAAGAAGCCAAGACGAGATTCATTCAGGAGGCCAAGGCAGCCTCGGCACTGAACCATCCCAACATCACCACCATCTATGAAATAGATGAGGTGGAAGGTGAGTGCTTTATCGCCATGGAATGTATCGAAGGTCGATCCCTGAAAGAATCCATCCAGAGAAGTGAAATCGAAGATTGGAATACGAACAAGATAACGGACGTGGCTATTCAGATCGCCGAAGGATTGGAAAAAGCTCATCAGAGGGGCATCGTTCACCGCGACATAAAGTCGGCCAACATAATGCTCACGGATGATGGTCTGGTAAAGATAACGGACTTCGGCGTGGCCAAGCTGAAGGGTGGCGCCGGGCTGACTCAGAACGGCACACAGCCGGGCACCGTGGCCTACATGTCACCGGAACAGGCAAGCGGAAAGGCCGTCGACCACAGGACAGATATCTGGTCGCTGGGAATCGTTCTTTATGAAATGCTGACCGGGCGATTGCCATTTGAAGGCGAGTACGACCAAGCGGTGATCTATTCGATCGTAAACGAAGAACCCCAGCCAATCAGCAAGTTCAGAAAAGAGCTTCCGTCGGGTCTGGACACAATCGTGCAGAAATCCTTGATCAAGGAGCCAGCCGACAGATACCAGAGTGCATCTGAACTGCTGGCCGATCTGCAGGCAGTCAGAAAGGGTGAGACGCTTGTCCGAAAGCTCAAGGGAAAAGAAGAAAAAGCAAGGCCAAGAAGGCGATCGGCTTTCGCTCTCGCGGCCGTGCTTCTGCTTGTCGCCTTGATCGTCCTGTTCTGGCCCAGAGGGGGGGAGAAAATTCCACGGGAGATCTCCCGGATTCCCGTCGGCGTGATGTTTTTCGACAATCAGACCAATGAAGACAAGTACAATTACTTGCGCAAGGCCCTAGCCGACATGCTGATCACGGATCTAGGCCAGTCGAGGTATCTTCAGGTTATGACCTTCCCCCGAATGTTCGAGCTTCTAAAATCCATGGGTTACGAGGAGGCGGAGGTCATTGACGCATCGCTCGGCTGTAAGCTGTGTCAGTTGGCAGGCGCCAGCGTGATGATAATGGGAAGCCTCAGCAAGAGCGGCGAGACCTTCGTGATCAACACGCAGGTTCTGGACGTAGACACAAAAAGACAAATTGCAGCCGACCGGGTCACCGGCGAGGGAGAAAGCAGCATTCTGGGCCACCTGGTAGACGATCTCACCGACAGGATCAAGAAAGCCATGGAGATCTCCGCAAGAGAAATACGACGGGAGCAGAGGGATATAACCGCGCTAACCACCACCTCGCTGGATGCATATAAGCATTATCTGACAGGTAAAGAGGCGGCTTTCAGAATGTCCAACCAGGAGGCCATAGAGAATTTCGAGAAGGCCGTGACTCTAGATCCCGGTTTTGCAGAAGCTTATGATGCCTTGGCGCGACAGTATTATACCATTGGCGAGAATGCCAAGGCTCTGAAAGTCTGTGAGAAGCTGAAGGCAATCGCGGCACAGTCGGACAAGGTGACCGACGAGAAACTGCTCGAGGTTCTTGCACTGGAAGCGATGCTCAAGGAAGACTGGGACATGGCGGTGACCTATCTGAAAAAGATTACCAACATGAATCCGGAAAACACACGCGCGCACGTGGATCTGGGTATGGTCTATTACCAGCGGAAGATGATGTACGATTTGGGCATCGCTGAATTCAGGAGGGCACTGGAGCTCGATCCGAAAGGAATGACACACCGCGTGGACTTCACCCATGGTGTGCTCGGCTATGCTTATCTACGCAAGGGGGATCGAGAAAGAGCCGGCACGGCCTTCAAGAGATACTTTGACTTATCGGCAAACAAGGCCTATCCGCTGAATTGTCTGGGGGAATACCACCTCATCGTCGGTGAGTATGACCAGGCACTGGCGGCTCTGAAGCAGGCTCTGGAAATGGAGCCTGAATCCCCTCTGGCTCACGCCAGCCTGGGGGACATCTATCGTGCCAAAGGTATGTATGCCGAAGCACAGCGTTCTTATCAGAGATACCTGGCTTTGTGTCGGGGTGAATCCAGACAAGCGGATGCTCGCTTCCTGCTGGGCAAGCTGAGCTACTTAAAACAAGACTACGCGGCGGCCGTGCAGCAGTGTCGGCAAGCTCTGGAGCTCAATCCGGCCATGCCGGACGCTCACTGGATTATCGGGCTATCTCTGATTAGGCAGGGAATGCTCAGCCAAGCTGAAACTGAAACCCTGGCCATCGGCGACTTGATGAGGCAAGCGGGGGACGAAGAATCCAGGGTTTATTATTACCACCTTGTGGGTGAGTTCTGCCTGGGCAAAGACTTAAAGCAGCTGGCGTTGAACAATCTGAAAAATGCCGTCAGCATCAGACCCTTGGAGCCCACGTTCTTCATGAATGCCCTGGGAGAGGCTTATTTAAGGGCCGGGGAATACGGGGCTGCTCTGGAGAATTTTGAGATTGCTCTTGACACCAACCCCAATTGTGCACCGACCCATTATCTGCTTGGGCTGCTGTACGAGCAGCAGGGCGAGAAAGCAAAGGCGAAAGAGCATTTCAAGAAACTTGTGGAAGTGTGGAGAGACGCAGATGACAATCTGCCGCAACTGATAGACGCGAAGAAACGGTTGGAACTGTTGTGAAACTCCGCTAATTCGGTTCCTGCTCAGAGGGTATTGCAGGCAACAATTCAGAATAGGGGGTGATTTAGATGTCTCTCTTGACGCGTAAAGACTGGGAGAAGCTTAGAAACGAGTACCACGTCGCGTTTTCAAGAATGCATCCGAGACTATTCAAGCTGTTCCTAGACAAGATGTTCGGTAACCCTGGGAGCGATTCGAGCACCGGCGATATTGACGACACGGACGCTATGATGATCTACTTGGCCCGCGCGGAACCGCCCATCCAGCCCGCGCCGCCCATAGACTAGGTTGAGTCGGAGTGAAATCCAGTATCGGTGGGCTGCAATCCCTCTTTGCAGGAACTGATGAAGCGAGGGTGCTGGCTCCGGCCTACAAACTTCAGTTTGGCCAGGACCGGACAAGAACAGCCGTGACCTCTTGGACGCAATCTCTTATTAATCAATATCTTACCGAAGCGGAACATCAATCATCGCGAGTTGTTGCCCAGATCCAGCACCCGGAATTGGACATCTGGAAAGCATGAAGCGAAGCACCGCCGATACTCCTAGCACAGGATTCTGCACACAGTCGCTGGTGGATCGGATTTTTCCTATCTCCTGAAACAAATCACCGGCGGTGGCGTATCCAATAATGAATGATGACTGACAGTCAGTCAGTATTCGAATCAGGAGATGACAGATGGTTCGAGTCTCCAAAGAGCCTGAAAGACGCAGGCAGGAACTGGTAGACGCAGCGGAACGTCTATTCTTGACAAGAGGTTATGAGCAGACTGCGGTGAGTGATATAGTGAAGGAGATCAACGTTGCCCAGGGCACCTTTTATTATCACTTTGAGTCCAAGGCCGAGATTCTCGAAGAGGTTTTGAAAAAGTCTATTCTTTCTCTCGTGGAGACAATCCGTCCGATTGCTGAAAAACAGGACATGGAGCCGGTCGAAAAGCTGAACCAGTTTTACTACAGGCTGGTGGAGTTCGGCAGCTCAAACATGGAGCTTATGCAGTTCATACATCGCGAGAGCAATCTGCCTCTTTACGACAGACTGGGAAAGGTTACCATGGTCGGGTTGGTGCCGCTGCTTTCACAGATAATACGGGATGGCATGAAGCAAAAGGCTTTCACGGTGACGCACCCCGTAGAGACCGCCAGGTTTTTGCTCTTGGCCTCTGGGGAGTTCTTTCATGATCCCGGGTTGTTGGAAGGGCCCGACGGCATTGAGAGAGCCCGTGCCACTGCTGAACAGTGTGTGGCCAGGGTACTGGGAATAAAGGAAGGCGCGTTCAAAATGAATCTCTGAGGTGCCGGTTTTTCGGATTTCGGGTAGGACAATAAACCTGACGAATAGCCGGCCAGCGGCCCAAATCAACTGGCGCCTGAAAGGATGAAAAAATGATCAAATGGAGGCTGTGGATCTGCCTGCTGTTGCTGGGGGCGATACCAGTTCACGCTGCGGAATCCGATAGTGCAGCCAAGCCCGACGTGGAGGAAATCATTCGCCAGGTCGATCAGCTGTATCGGTCCAAGTCTAGCTATTCCGAGTTGGAGATGGAGATAATAACGCCCCACTGGCAGCGTACTCTGGCCATGAAAGTTTGGACCCAGGGAACGGATAAGACCTTCATACGCATCACCGCCCCCAAGAAAGACAAGGGAGTGGCCACCCTTCGAATCGAAAACGAGATGTGGAACTACCTGCCCAAGACCAACAAGGTGATCAAGGTCCCCCCCTCCATGATGATGAGTTCCTGGATGGGCTCCGACTTCACTAACGACGATCTGGTCAAGGAGTTCTCCCTTTGGGAAGACTACAGCTACGAACTGATTCAGTTGGCTGAGGGAAGAGACGATCTGCTCTACGTCAACGCCATTCCGCGGGAGGATCTGCCGGTGGTGTGGGGCAACGTGGTGATAGCCGCGACGAAGGAGGGTTATATCCCCGTGTGGCAGAAGTACTATGACGAAGAAGGCAAGCTCATGCGAGTCTGGAATTACAGTGACGTCACGAAGTTCAGCGGCCGCACCATTCCCGCCACCATGGATATGGTCCCCATGACCAAGGAGGGGCATAAGACTATCATCCGTTATCTGAAGCTGGAGTTCGACCTGAAGGTGGACAAAGATATCTTTTCGCTCCGCAATCTGCGGGCGGCAGAGTAAAGGAGAGTCGCGGTGCTGATTCCAAGGATCGCCTGGCGCAATATCTTCAGGCAGAGGCGAAGAACCATACTCACCGTGCTTACCATGTGCGGCGGCTTCACATTGTCGGCCATTTCCATCGGTTGGATGGACGGAACCTACAATCGGATCATCGACATGTTCACCCGCAGCCGGCTGGGTCACGTGCAGGTGCATGCCCAGGGTTATCTGGACAAGCCCTCGCTTTACAAAAGAATTCTGGACTACGATCAGGTCGGTCAGATGATCGGTCAGATCAGGGGCGTGGAAGCCTGGGCACCCCGGCTCTACTCGGCGGGGCTGGCCTCTGTCGGGGAAAAGACTGCGGGGGTTCGGATCATCGGCATAGACCCGCAGCGTGAATCGCTGACCACCAGGTTCGAGAGGAAGATAGTGGAGGGAAGAAGCTTCTCGGCGATCGCCTCGCACGAGGCCATTCTGGGTAAGGGAGCCGCCAAGACGTTGAAGGCCGAAACCGGCGATGAGATAGTGATTGTCTCACAGGGCGCGGACGGATCAATCGCCAACGATCTGTATACCATCGTGGGCCTTCTCGAAAGCGGCGATGCCGCATCCGATCAGACCGCTTTTTACCTGCACCTTCAGGACGCCCAGGAATTGCTGGTGCTCGAGGATGCGGTGCATGAGATAGCGGTGGTCGCCACCGATCTGGGTCAGGTGTCGCGTCTGACGGAGGAAATCCGGCAGGCATTGGACAACCCCCAGCTGGCGGTCGCCCCCTGGCAGGAATTCGCCAGGTCTTTCTACGTGGCCATGAAAGCCGATAGGGAGGGCGGCTGGATCATGCTCTTTATCGTCATCCTGATCGTGGCCATCGGCGTGCTCAATACGGTGTTGATGACCGTGCTGGAAAGGACCCGGGAGTATGGGGTACTCCGGGCGGTGGGCACCAGGCCTCTGCAGGTATTTCGTCTTGTAGTTTGGGAGGTGGCCTTTATGGCCTCCATCGGCGTCGCCGTCGGATTCTGCTTAAGCCTGCCTGTCAACTACCTGCTCTCCCAGCAGGGCATACCCATGCCCGTGACTTTCACCTACGGCGGCATCGAGTTCACCCATTATTACTCTGAAGTCAACGCCCACAGCCTTTACCTGCCGGCAGTAACCGTGACGCTTGCGGCGATGATCGTCTCCGTCTTTCCCGCAATCAGGGCCGCCAGGATAGCGCCTGCCAGGGCACTGCGGACTCATTAGCAGGAGAGAAGTCGTGAGGATATACTTGAAACTAGCCATCAGAAACCTCTTGCGCAACAAGCGACGGACCCTCATCGCCGGGACGGCCATAGGAATCGGGCTGGCCGCGCTCATTTTCACTGATGCTCTGCTCATCGGCATGGAGGATAACATGGTCGCCTCCGCCACCGAGTCCTTTCTGGGCGAGGGGCAGATTCATCGGGAAGGCTTTCGGGAGTCCTTTGCCGTGGAGAAGACCATCGCCAATCAGGCTGAGGTTGTAACTCGGCTCGAGCAAGACGATCTGGTCGACCGTTTCAGCCGGCGTGTTCTCTCCTTTGCCATGATCACCTCCCCTGCCAATCTCAGCGCGGTGAGCATGGTTGGAATCAATCCAAAGACGGAAAGATTTCTCTCTCAGATAGACGAGGCCATAATCTCGGGCAGTTACTTCCAGGGAGACAACAGCCGCGACATCGTCATCGGCAGCAAACTGGCTGAGATACTGGAGGTGGAGCTTGGCAGCCGGGTGGTGCTGACCGTGGCCCAGGCATACACGGGTGATCTGTCCCAGGAGATGTTCCGGGTGGCGGGGATCTATCATTTCAACGTCAAGGAGATGGACCGGGCCATGGCCTTCGTACGCCTGCCGCGGGCGCAGCATATGCTGGGTCTGGGTGACGAAGTGCACGAGATCGTTCTGCGCTTAAGCGACGGCAGCATGGGGCGGGATCGCACTCTTCCGGTATGGAAAAACTACTCCCGGGACGGCAATGAGGCGGTGAGTTGGACCGTGCTTCTGCCCGAGGTGGAGTTGGCCTTCGAGCTGTCTGATTTTGCCACCTGGCTCATCGGCCTGATACTGTTCGGCGTGGTGGCGCTGGGGATAATCAATACCTTGTTCATGTCTCTGCACGAGAGGATGTTCGAGTTCGGAGTGCTGCGGGCGGTGGGCACCCGAGCCTTAGCCATGGCCAGATTAATCTTGTTCGAGGCCGGTGCCTTGGCGGCGCTGAGCATCGTCCTGGGGTCTGTTTTGGGATTCTTGGTCACCTACGCGACCATGAAGATCGGCATCAACTACACCGGAATCGAGTTCTCGGGCGTGACCTTCAGGGAGTTGCTCTTTCCGGTTCTGGAGGTGGAGCAGTTCGTCATCTATCCCATCGCGGTCTTCATCTTCACCGTCTTCGCCGGGCTTTATCCCGCCATCTTTGCCGCCAGGATGTCCCCCGCCAAGGCCATGCGACGCAGCTTCTAGGAGGGAAAAGATATGTCACAGGTCAAAGTTGACGATTTGATTGTCACCCGATCGGTTAAGAAGGTTTATCAGGACAACGGCGTGCCGGTTGAGGCCGTGCGAGGAATCGACCTCACCATCAGGCGGGGGGAATTTACCGCCATCGTGGGGCCCTCCGGCTCCGGCAAGACCACCTTCCTCAACGTCATATCAGGACTGGACGCTCCCACCGAGGGTCAGGTGTGGCTGGCAGGCAAGGAGCTTTCCGGCATGAGCGGCAAGGAGCTTTCTGATTTCCTGCGCGACCACATC
>CAYFQZ010000065.1:0-2419 GCA_964345305.1 uncultured Ignavibacteria bacterium
GTTCCGAGTCTTCCGGGCTGGTATTTTTTGTAACTTATCTGCGGGGGCATTCCTTGCCCCCTCCGCATTCTCCCGCGTGCGGGAGCTGCGGTCTCCCCCACAGATACGTCACAAAAACACGGCGCCCTACCGCCAGTCACTCCAGAAAATACATCATTTTGCTGTAACTGTGATGTCGGGTAGTTAATGTACTTCTTAGTAACGGTGGAGGAATCGAGTGTCAGAGGCATACAGGCAAGGCACCTTAGTCAAACCATATGAACGGCTGAATCAAGAACAACTGAAGTGGCTCGATGATGCCTCCTTGCAAGTCTTGGCCGACCCTGGGATCTGGTGCTATAACGAGCGGGCCGCCGTTCTCTTCAAGACTCACGGTGCCACAGTGTGGGAAGAACACCACAGCCATGCCACCTGTTGGCGGGTAACATTTCCCTCCGGTCTTATCAGAGAAGCTGTTGCACAGGCGCCCTCCCGGTTTATCCTCGGGGCGAGAAATCCGGACAATCGGTTGGTGCTCGATGCGGATATGCCCCGTGTGTATTTCGGCTCCGGCTCAGAGGCCAATATGTGGATCGAAACCGATATGGCCGAATTCGTGGCCGTGGAGGAGCCTCGCAACAGGCGGCGGCTCCCTCGGTTCCGGGAAATGCGAGGAAGTTCAACGCTCCTTTGCCGTGCTGCCAAGTTGTGTGAACGACTGGAACACCTCGATTTTTTCATCAGACCTTTGAACATCCAGGACCCGGAGGTGACCCCGGATAACCACGATGTAAACAAGTTCTTCGCGAGCTTAAACAACATCACCAAGCACGTCCAGGCTGGCCTGACCAAGCTGGGCCGGTTTAACGACGTAGTAAAGATGGCTGAGATCACCGCCGGAGGGCCTGAAGCGCTCAGACAAAATCCAATTGTTTCCTTTATCGCCTGCGTATTCAAGAGCCCGCTACAGATCGTGGATGAAACCGCTGAAAAGGTCTTCGCGATTGTGGAGGCTGGCCTTCCCCTGGTTATCTCGTCATCTCCCCAGGGAGGCTCCTCGGCCCCTATTCAGGAAGCCGGTATGGTAGCCCAGATTAACGCCGAGATCTTGGCCGGGATAACCCTTACCCAGTTGATCAAGGCCGGTGCTCCCGTGCTTTACGGGAGCGTGCCTGTCCGGGCCAGGCTCGATGACCTTCACGACCTGTACGGGTGTCCCGAATTCAACCAGTACAATGTAGACTGTGTGCAGATGGCTCGCTTTTACGGGCTGCCTTGCTATTCCACGGCAGGAGTGGGAGATGCCAAGGTGCCGGGCATGCAAGCCACCTTTGAGAAGCTGTTTACCCATCTGTACATGGCCATGAGCGGTGCTCAGTACATCCATTACGCATTCGGGCTCTTGGACAGGACCAACAGCTTCTGCCCATTGCAGGCGGTGCTCGATAACGAGCAGATTGGCAAGATCAAACACTGTCTTCAAGGGCCCAAAGTGGACCCCTCGATAGTGGAGGATATTCTCAAGATGGTAAAAAAGGTCATGGCGTCGCCTTACCGACTATATGCTCGCCATGCCCGCAAGGCCATACATGCAGGCGACATTTCAAGCCCTTATCGCTTCGAAGCCAAGGGGCTGGAAGATAAGGTTCTGGAGAATGCGTTGGCCCATTTAGAGCAATTGGAGGCTGAGCCTGCGCCGCATCTGGATCGAGCCACCGTGGATCGGATCTTTAACGAGATCCCAGGCTTATTGCCTGGGCTAAAGCAGGCTAACTAGACGTCTCGGAATTTTTACAACCTATTGAAAGTATAGCTATATATTCGCCGTCTTGGACGCTCTATCAGGGAATAATGGAATATTGGAGTAATGTATAAGATAAGAAGACCAGAATCCTCTTCAAGCCAATATTCAATCATTCCAGTATTCCATTATTCCAATTGTGACCGAAGCGAACTAAGTTCATATGTCTCTGAATCTCTACAATCTATTGACAACAAAAGAGCTGTTTTAATTTTTTGCCTTACACCTCCAGTTGCGGAGCGAAGTGGAGTTCCATCATTGTGTCGACAATTCTGAGCAGGAGAAATGAGTCATGTATAAGCAGGAACGTGCCAAACAGATCGCATTTAATGTCATACAAGGACGATTAGAGACTGAAGACGAGGGGTTTGACGAAGGCTTGGAGGGACAACCGGCCGTAACGGAACTGGTCCAACAGGCCCTTGAAGAGGGCCTGGATCCGAAAGCTATCGTTTTGGAGGGGTTGAACGAGGCAATGGATGTGGTGGGGAAAAAATTCGAGCAAAGACAGTATCTCATCCCCGACATGCTCGCTTCGGCTGAGTGTGTGGGCGCAGCCATGGACATCCTGACCCCTCATCTGCTCAAGGCTGGAGTGCAAAGCAAGGGAAAGTTCATTATTGCAACCGTGGCCGGTGA
>CAYFQZ010000066.1:0-2540 GCA_964345305.1 uncultured Ignavibacteria bacterium
GCTCTATTTCAACATGGGACAGGCCTTCTAGATTTGCCCCCGAGCCACCTGCAGGCGCGGAGGATAACCGATAGCCCAAGAACTCGGGTGGGAAATACATGCGTTGGTATCAACTTGAAGTCAGCCAGGTGCTACAGAAGCTCAGGACCTCTGAACGAGGTCTGACCGAAGAAGAGGGAAACTCCCGCCTTTCTCAATACGGCCCCAACCTGCTGGCCGAGGAGGATCGGACCAGCAAGCTCAAGATCCTGCTTCACCAGTTCACCAGTCCCCTCATTTACATTCTCATAGTGGCCGGCATGGTAACGCTCCTGCTGCAAGAATACGTCGATGCTGCAGTAATTATGGCTGTGGTCGTGCTGAATGCGGCCATCGGCTACGTGCAGGAGTTCAAGGCCGAGGAGAGCATGCGGGCACTGAAGAAAATGATCCTTCCCAAGGCCAGAGTGATAAGGAACGGGAAGGAAAGGGAGATACCCAGTGAGGAGCTTGTCCCGGGTGATGTCGTGCTCATCGCCTCAGGCGGAAAGGTGCCCGCAGACCTTCGTTTGTTCAGAACTGTAGAGCTGAAAGTCGAGGAGGCCGCGCTCACCGGAGAATCCGTCCCGGTGGAAAAGACGACTCCTGTTATGGAAGAACCCAACCTGACTCCGGGCGATCAGAAGAACATGGCTTTTATGGGAACCGTCGTGGTCAGCGGAAGAGGGACCGGGGTGGTTGTGGAGACCGGAGGGAGAAGCGTGCTAGGCCAGATAGCCGAGGAGGTCCGGCAGGTCGAGGTGCTGAAGACTCCCCTTCAGGACAAGCTGCAGCGGTTCGCCAAATTCATCGGACTCTTTGTTATCGCATTCTCCGTGATGGTCTTTGCGGTCGGCATAAGCTACGGAGAAAAGGTATCCGAGATGTTCATGGTGGCCGTGGCTCTGGCGGTATCGGCCATACCGGAAGGATTGCCCGTGGCGGTCACCATCGCCATGGCCATCGGCGTGGCCAGAATGGCCCGAAGGAAAGCCATAATCAGGAAGCTACCCGCAGTGGAGACTTTGGGCAGCACCACCGTCATCTGCTCGGATAAGACCGGCACCCTCACCAAAAACGAGATGACGGTGAGACTGATATACGACGGGCAGCACACCTACGAGGTTACCGGAAGCGGTTACGAACCAAAAGGGGAGGTCGTCCACGAGCAGCTGCCCTTGAGGGCAATAGAACTACAGAACCTCAGGCAGGTCCTGCGCATCGGCCTCTTGTGCAACGAGTCGGAGGTCTACCAGGATAACGGTGCCTACAAAGTGGAAGGCGACCCTACTGAGGGCGCTCTCATCGTCTCCGCCATGAAGGTTGGCCTCAATCCCGTGGAGGAGAAGCAGAGGTATCCGCAACTTGCCATCCTGCCTTTTGAATCGGAAAGGGGCTACATGGCCACTCTTCACAGGCACGGAGACGAAAAGGTCATCTTCGTCAAGGGAGCCCCGGAACACGTCCTTCAGATGTGCACCGAGTGTATGCTGGGCGGTGGATTCCAGGCTCAGGAGATCGTGCGCATCTCCGCTGACTTCGCCAGGCAGGGCGTAAGGGTTCTGGCTATGGGCTTCAAGAAGGTTTCGCCTGACCAGGAGGAACTCACCCACAGGGATATCGAAGAGGGAATAGTCTATGCCGGACTGCAGGGCATGATCGATCCGGCCAGGCCCGAGGCCATCGACGCGGTGGAGGGACTGAAGGCTGCGGGCATTCGCACCATGATGATAACCGGAGACCATGCCATCACCGCCGTGGCGGTGGCCAAGAAACTGGGAATCGGCGAAGAAGAGCCCCAGATGCTTCAGGGCAGGGATCTGGAGGCGATGGGCGACGAGGAACTATTCCGGAAAGTCGGACAGGTATCAGTCTACGCAAGGGTCTCGCCGCAGCACAAGCTGAGGATAACCCAACAACTACTCAAACACGGCGAGGTCGTGGCCGTCACCGGAGATGGGGTGAACGATGCCCCTGCACTCAAAGCAGCTCACATCGGCATTGCCATGGGCAAGACCGGCACCGACGTATCCAAAGAGGCATCAGACATGGTCCTGGCAGACGATAACTTCGCCACCATCTTCTCCGCCGTCGAGGAAGGACGGGTGGTATATGATAACATCAAGAAGGTCACCCTATTCTTGGTATCTTGCGGTTTGGGCGAGCTTTTAGCCATCCTAGCTGCCATAGCCATCAGACTTCCCATTCCCTATGTGGCCGTACAGATCCTATGGCTGAACCTGGTGACCAATGGCCTGCAGGATGTGGCCTTAGCCTTTGAACCCCAAGAGAAGGGCATTCTCCAGAGACCTCCCCGGAGTCCCAGGGAGAGCATCCTTTCGAGGCTGATGGTACAGCGGACCCTGCTGATGGGAATCATACTGGCTGCAGGAACGCTCTTTATGTTCATCTCCAGGCTGGATGCGGGAGTTCCTCTGGAGCGGGCGCGTACCGTGGCGCTCACCACCATGGTATTCTTCCAGTTCTATCAGGCTTTCAACTGCCGCTCCGAGACACAGTCG
>CAYFQZ010000067.1:0-3228 GCA_964345305.1 uncultured Ignavibacteria bacterium
GAGGAGGTGTTTTATGAAGACATTTGTGTTGGTAACCAAGCTTGCATCGCGAGATGCACAGATCACCGAAATCGGTGCCAAACTTCACGACAGAGAAAGGACCGGCCGCGCGTGGTTAAAGGAGATACAGGAGAAGTGCCCGGAGATAAAGTTCAAGGCCCACTACGCTTTGATGGGCTACTGGGATTCCATGCACATCTATGAAGCTCCGGATGATGAAGCCGCGGCCAAGGTGTCATTGTTGACCCGGCCCTATGCTGCCCAGGTGGAGAGCTGGCTGGCTCTACCATATGAGAAGGTTCTCAAACTCACCGAGGAGATCGGATCCTCGGAAGAGGAGCAGAAGTCGTAAGCGAAGCATCTTATCTGCCTTGATCGGATGCCATCGGGCCGCCCAGCGACGGAAGAGACCATCACGCCGCTGCGGGTCAGGGATCTGGCCAGTGGGCTAGGGCTACGTGGCTTGCGTGCCGGCATCATGGTTAGCAGCTTTCTGGGACGGTCGGCGCCGTCGTTCTCGGGGGCGATTGTATTAGAAACGGATTTACAGCAAATAACATTCACCAAACCACATAGAAAAGAATAGAAAGGAAAGGAAGGTGGAATATGCGCAGGTCAAAAACTGCCTGCAAGATTGTGTGCTGCCTGATCGGGCTGATCTTCTTTTGGGGTGTGGTGCTGGCTGAAGCCGACGAGAGGCAGGCAAGCGATGGAAACAAGGCGCAGATTACAGTGGGCGAAGTCAAGAGCGAAGCGAGCGGATGCAGCAACGACCTGGCAACAGCCATCGGAGAGATGCTATCCACCGCTCTGGCTAACAGCGACAAATTCATCGTCCTGACCGGAGGTCCCGCCGATCTGCAGGTGACCGGTACCGTCACCAAGTTCGAGACGGAAGCAGAAGAAGGCGGTGGTCTGGGTGGACTTAAGAAGAAGGCACTTGGAAAAGTCGGAGTGGAGGCGAAGTCGGCCAAGATCGTGATGGACATGAAGCTGGTCGAGAGCTCTACCGGGCGTATTCTGAAGGCCAAATCGGTCGAGGGCAAATCGAGCAAATGGAAGGCCGATATGTCCGGCGGAGGATGGGTGGAGGAAGTGGAGCTGGCAGGAGATATGAGCGTATATTCCGGCGAGCCCATGGAGAAGGCAGTTCGTGCGGCTCTTGCCAAGACGGTGGAGATGGTATCGAAGGAAGTCCCAAAGGAATATTACCGCTACACAGGCCAGGAGCAGTATGTCGAGCAGCCTGGCAGCGTCCCTGCCGCAGCTGGCACGGCGCCTGCTGAAGGAAAAACCAAGGCAGCTCCCGCAGCCGGAGCGGAAGACATGACGCTATATACTAAGTATGACTTCGTCCCTGGTGACAAGGTCATCTTCTACGACGACATGAAGGGCGAAGAAGAAGGTGAGTTCCCGTATCGCTGGAATCTGGATCGGGGGGTGTATGAAGTAGTCAGATTGGGTAAGGAGTTCTGGATCATGTGTACGGATGATGGCTCGATTCGCCCCAAACTCAAAGATGCCCCACTGCCACCAAAGTATACCGTGGAGTTGGAATTCTACGATAACGGTCCGGAGCAGAGCGGAAACTACTTCTATATCCACTGGGTAGACAGCGAAGGAGAGAATATCGGAGAATTCTTGGTATATGCCAATGACGCCACCTATCTTTCTATCAAGGGGAAGACCTTGGCTGACAAGACCCTGCCAAAGAAATTCACCAAAGGTATCCACACCATGCGGATGATGGCCACCACGCGCTCGATCAAGTGCTATGTGGACGAGGAGCGAGTTGCCAACGTGCCCAAGGTTGAAGATTTCAATCCGGTTGGCTTTCGTCTGCGCCATCGTCCTTACAAAGATCCCGAAAACCCGACGCTCTTCAGGGGATTCCGGTTCGCCGAAGGTGGCAAAAGCATGAAAGAGCAGTTGGATGAGACCGGAAAGATCGTCACCCACGGGATTCTCTTTGACGTCGACTCGTATAAGATCAAAGGAGAGTCATACAAAACTCTTGCAGAGATCGGTCAACTTCTACAGGACGACCCAAAGCTGCGGCTGTCGATCGAGGGGCATACCGACAGCGATGGCTCGGAGGAGCACAACTTCACGCTGTCACAGAATCGGGCCAACTCGGTACGGGACTATCTTATTTCCACGTACAGCATTAAGCCGGAACGGCTGAAGGCTGAAGGCTGGGGCGAGTCAAAGCCGATCGACACCAACGAGACTGCCGAAGGAAAAGCAAACAACCGGCGGGTTGAGTTAGTTAAGCTCTGATTGGGCAGAAGGGGTCGTTTTCTGATGCTTCAGTAATTAGGATCGCCGAATCTCAGGAGATCGGCATTTCTCTCGACCAGGGCGCGGTGTTGAGACTGGTGCCGATGTATGAGAGCATTAGGTGGCAGGGTAAGGATACCCTGCCACAACACAGGGCCGTGCATCCTCGGCTCTCTTTGCATTTCATATGAAAACGATTATATTTTGTTTATGTCAAACGACAGAGAAGAGAGTACCCATCAGCCCCGCGAAGCGGGATCCTCCGGACTTGAGGATACCATTGCCGCCATCTCCACGCCTTTGGGTGAAGGTGGAATAGGGGTGGTTCGTGTCTCGGGAAAAAATGCATTCAGGACTGCAGACAGAATCTTCAGGGGCAAGCTGTCGCCGAGCAAAATGCCCTCCCACACTGTCAATCATGGCGAGATAGTTGATCCCAAAACAAAAGAAGTGGTAGACGAAGTCCTCTTAACAGTTTTCCGCGCACCAAAGAGTTACACCGCCGAGGATTTGGTAGAGATAAGCTGTCACGGGGGGCATCTGGTATTATCTAAGGTCTTGGAACAAGCTCTGAATTCTGGTGCCCGGTTCGCCGAACCAGGGGAGTTTACCTTACGAGCCTTCGTCAACGGAAGAATTGATCTTTCCCGGGCAGAAGCCGTTGTCGAGGTGATTCGTGCCAAGACCGATTTGGGTCTGAAGCTGGCCCTAAGACATCTGAAAGGCGATCTTTCGGAGAGAATGAATTCATATCGGAATAAATTGATCAACATCTTGGCAAGGCTTGAGGTGGAGATCGATTTCTCTGGGGAGGACGTCGAACCGATGGACAGAAAGGAAGCCTTGCGGGAAATGGAATCCATGGAGAAGGACCTGGAGAGCTTGCTGGCTACCTACCACGATGGAAGGATTTTGAGGGAAGGACTGAACGTGGTGATAATAGGGAAG
>CAYFQZ010000068.1:0-2326 GCA_964345305.1 uncultured Ignavibacteria bacterium
CCCGTCGTAGGGATCGTTCCAGGCAGGCCTTCCATAAGCCACCTTGGTGGCTCCCAGGAAACCGACACCTCCTTGTTTCAACATCTCTCGTCCTATGTTGGGATAATCGGTATCCGAGTTGCTGCAGGCATCGGCGAAGATAATTGAAGGATAATTGTCATTCAGACTGGGGCAGGTGGAGGTGGAAACAAAAGCCTCGCCCCCGGAGTACATGATGTGGGACGAGTAGGGTGAGCCGTGGCCGGCCCAGTTCACGAAGGCAAATTGGCCGGAGGACCAGACCGAGGTGACGTTGCTGTTCCTGAGGTTGTAGTCCGAGGGATAAAACGAATAGCCTTGCTCATACATGCGGGTCATGGTCCAGTCGGACATCCACAGCTGGTCCACCTTGGTCTCCATAAGTACCGCGTTGTCCGTATCGGCCCAGAAGAACGCACCCAAAAGCAGGATGTTTTTCTTGAATGCGGGGTGATCGTTCTGTTCGAACGCCACAGACTTCTGACAAATGTGCACCACGATCGAAGCCTCGCTCCACGGAATTCTCCCCACGTTCACCTCCGCATAGAAGTCAATCTCATCGGAGTCTTCGCCCCAGCGAAGATCACCATCACTATCCCACGACTGGGCATCCGGAAGAGAAAGCTCAGCATAGTAAAAGTCAGTCTCCGGTTTTCCGTATCCCAAGTCCTGCCAGCACCGGCGCATGGGCACGTCATCGTAATGGCCGACCAAAAGCACGTCTTCGATCCCCCACTGGCTGGAAGGATACTTCTCCCTTAGGAAATTTCTCATCTTCTCGGCCAAATCGTAACCGGAATAGTTGAGATCGATCCAGGAGGTGGTGATAACGTTAACGCTCCTCCCCTTGGCCAGCTCCCAGCTCACCAGCGGAGCTACAGAGGAAGTCAAAGCATCCAGGGTGATGACAACAAAATCATAGCTCTGCTTGCCTCCCGTAACATGGGGATACCAAATCTGAGCCTCATCGTAGTTGAGAACAATCTCCCGGGCCACCTGCTCGGTCCGGGGAAGATCGTCAACCGTTACATCCTGCGTGGAGAAACCTTCAGGAAGGGTGTAGCTCACGTCAACCGTGATCTCGGGGTAATAGGTCAGCTGACCAGATTGAGCACGATAGCTAAAAGGGGTCACCCGGACGTCCACCAAGTTGTACTTCCGGTAGCCCGCCCTGCGCACGAACTTAACCACCGAAGAGGGATAGGGCTCATCGCTCAGATAAACCGAATTGTAGTTGTCCTCATACATCCGCCTGTCTCTTTCGTAAAGCAGGGCATCCTCCTGCCCGATCACCCGGGGCAGAGGCGCAGGAGATACCACATAGGTTCCGGGAAGAGTTATGCCTTCGCCGGCAGAAAAGCTCACCCCCGTCATCTGAGCTCCGGGGGGAATGGCAACGGCAAAAATCTTGGAGGGCAAGTTAGGTTTACCCGGAACCAAAAGACGACCGAAGTCTTCAACGTAAACCGCATGGCCTTCCGGAGTATCCTTAATCTCATACATGCCCACCGGAACGGTCACACTGACCCGCCCCTCGTCGGCATATGCCGCCAGACCACCAACCATCAACACCACCACCAGAAAAACCATGATCCTTTTGCACTCTCTCATCCTCTCCTCCTTTCGGGCTAAGGGAAGTGCAGATTATGCGGGTTAACAAATGCACACATCCTAATTATAAGTCAAAAATCACACAAGTCAAGCAAAATGCTCCAGCATAATGCATTCCACTGACAGTGCAGATATCTTCATAAAAAAACCCCAGCCCCGCCTTGCGGCGGAACTGAGGCTTTCAGATTCACTTAGAAATCCTGTCCCAGGCAACCGGTCAGCAGCCCGGAGCAGGGCCACTCTTGAAAAGATAGTTAATCAGATAGATCACGTCGCTGCTTTCAACCACCCCGTCGCAGTTGGCGTCCCCCAGCTCCGGGGGATCAGGAGCTAGGCCACTCTGGAACAGATAGTTGATCAGAAAAACCACGTCGGCAGCGTTTATTGTTCCGTCTCCGTTGGCGTCCCCGTGGTTAATGAAGGGCGCCATCCCCAAATCGGGGTTGCCCCAAAGCGCTCCCCACTCAAACATTTGAAAATTGACATCAATGATCCACAGTCCGTTGGTGTACATCTCCCTTAGAGCCCATTGATGAGCCTCACCCTGGGTGTAATCTCCGGAAGTAACACAGGTGGTAAAGAAGTAGTCGAACGACTGACTGGAGCCATAATATGGATCGTTCCAGCCACCCGCTCCATAAGCAACCTTTGTGGCACCAAGGAAACCAACGCCGCCCTGTTTTAGCATCTCCCGTCC
>CAYFQZ010000069.1:0-18692 GCA_964345305.1 uncultured Ignavibacteria bacterium
GGTCCAGGACATGGTTGCCAACCCCGAGGAGGTTCGGCTGACCGCCGGTCCGATCTCCAAAGGCAGCGATCTGATGCGGGATGCTTCCTTCGATCACGTGGTCATAACCTCTTCCACCCTCGCCCCGGCCTTCGGGCCGCTGGTCGACTGGCATAACCAGAAGGGGGTGCGCGACACGGTAATAACCACGGCCTGGATATATGCGAATTACGCAGGGGCGGATAGCCAGAAGGTACGACAGTTTGTAGCCGATGCCTTCAACAACTGGGGGACAAGTTACTTCCTCCTGGGCGGAGAATATAATATCATTCCTTTCGCCTACAGGTACTATCATCAGGAGAATACACCCAGTGACCAGTACTATTCCGACTTTGATGACGATTGGACTCACGAGGTCTGCGTGGGGAGGGTCTCCGTCGGCAGCTCCGCTGAGATCTCGACCTTCATAGATAAGCTCCTCAAATACGAAAAGGACCCGCCCAGGGCAGACTATCTTCTCAAGGCGCTGTTTATAGGAATGGATCTGGATCAGTATACGCATGCCGAGGCCTTGAAGAACTCCATTGACCAGCAGTATCTTCCCTCGCGCTTTGCGCTGACCGCAGTTTACGACAGTCACGCCGGCAATCACAGAACGGCGGCTATAGACGCCTTGAATGACGGTCAACATCTGGTCAATCACGCGGATCACTGCTACCTTGACTATATGGGCACCGGTGACTTCAACCACGGGCTGGGAATCAACAGGTCGGACGTGGATGCTCTGATCAACAATGACAAGGCGTCCGTGGTGGTCTCACTGGGCTGCCATCCCAATCACATGGACGCCAGCGATTGCATCGCCGAGCATTTTGTCCTGCGCAACCCTTATCAGGCTGCGGTGGCCTTTACCGGCAATACTCGCTCCGGATGGGGATACGTGGCCAACCCGTTCGCTCTGTCGGGCGAGCTGGAGAGATACTGGTGGGCCGGGCTTTTCGAGCATGACAAGCATGATCTGGGCCAGGCCTTAGTATACACGAAGCACCAGTTCGGCACTGCCAACCCGGACGCCGACCTGAAAAAGCACTGCGAATGGACCTTCAATCTTCTGGGTGAGCCGGAGATGCCCATTTGGACCGATGACCCGGACAGCTTCGCCATCACCTGTCCGTCATCACTGCCGAAAGGAAAGACGCTCTTTGGCGT
Source organism: uncultured Ignavibacteria bacterium (assembly GCA_964345305.1). Taxonomy (GTDB): domain Bacteria; phylum Zixibacteria; class MSB-5A5; order MSB-5A5; family SM1-73; genus SM23-73-3. The sequence continues at coordinate 1,189 of CAYFQZ010000069.1, forward strand.
CCACGTCGAGGATTCGACCACGCATCAGCCTGTGGATTCGGCCTATGTGTGTCTGTGGAAAGAGGGGGAGGTTTATCTAACCGGATACACCGATGCCTCCGGAGACGTCACTTTTGATCCCACGCCTGCCACAACCGGCGACATCTGCGTGACGGTAACCAAGCACAATTACCTCCCGTCTCAGCAGGCAGTTGAGGTTACCTTTGTCTGCGGTGACTTCAATGTGCCGGGCGGTGACGGGACGGTTGACCTGGGCGACGTGGTTTATCTGATCAATTACCTTTTCAAGGAAGGTCCCGCGCCGTCCCCGCTTGAGGCCGCCGACGTCAACCTGGACCTGGTGGTCGAGGTGGGGGACGTGGTTTATCTGGTAAACTACCTGTACAAGGAGGGGGCTCCGCCCTGCAACCCGGACTAGGATCAGAGAGCACACAGACTCTGCGGTCGATACGGGATTGAACAGCTGGCCAGCAGGGTGGGCCACGTCCCGCTAAGCTTTTTTCCTGCCTGGGAGGGGCTGGTTCTCGCGGACCGAGGCAGTGGACTACGTGCCCCTGCGCCACTTCCATCGACCCAGTTCGCTAGAATCGGGCCTCTCATTCCCATCCCAAATTCTGCTGTAGCCTGACCCTCTCTTTCTCTTCGAATTAGATTTGTGCTGAGGAGGCCCCCCTTTGTGAGGAATCTCCACTGTATTGCTGTTCCCTGTGCTGGAGTATGGCGATCTTGAGGAAGCGACAGCTGACCCTATGGCCGATCGATGCTTCTCTATGTTCAAACGAAATCTAAATAATCGAAGTTTCCTGCCGATATGAAAACCAAGAACCAATCCGGCACGATCAATGGGAGACTGCCAGGTCCAAAACTGTTAACCTCAAGGCAAAAGGGGGAGAAGACCATGAAGGGAACAGGTCGTGGTTTTCCAAGGGAATGGTACTGGTTGATTCTGAGCGTCATCCTGGCGTGGATCTTAATGGTTGCATGCTCTGAGAAATCGACCAAAGACGCCGAAACGGTGATCCTGATAAAGTCACTTTCCGTACAACCCGCCGAGGTCCAGAAAGGACAGAGCAGCGTGGTGGACGTGGAAGTGCAGGACGATGCAGATCGTCCGGTTTCTGGCGTTCAGGTCTTTTTCTCCGTTACACCGGCAACCGTCGGCTATTGTACCCCGTCGGTTGACACAACCGATGCTGCAGGATCCGCGGCGGCTGTGTTCACTCCCACCGACTTCGGCATGGCTACGATCGAAGCCAGCGTGGAAGGCATTGTGACAAAGACGGTGGAGGTGGAGGTGGTGACCTCCGGAGGAGGCTTTGAGCCTCTGGAGATAGAAATAACGCCCACCTGGCTTCCCGCCGATGGTATCTCCGCCGCGACAGTCAAGGTTACAGTCGCCGATACCACCGGCAATCTGGCCGAAGACGGCACCATAGTCAGGTTCGCCGCTGGAGAGAAATTCGATGACATAGACCGGGACGGGTACTATACCGACGGAATCGACGAGCTGACGCATGATGTCAATCATGACGGCAGGTGGAATTCCATCGGATTCATACCATCCTATGCGCTAACCCAGAGTGGAGAAGTGGAGGTCACCTACATTGCCGGCTTCAGAGTCGGGAATACCCACATCAAGGTCACCTCAGAGCCCCAGGGGACATTCCTGCAGGAGGATGCAGGTCTGCTTTTGGTTCCTACGGACACTGTGGGATACATCGTCCTGGTGCCGGACATGCCGAGAATTCAGGTGAGAGGAACCGGTGGGGTGGAAGCCACACAGATAAGAGCTGTTTGCTACGACGATAACGGCAACCGGGCGGGCGCCGACTGGCCTGTGGAATTCTACATCATGAACGGTCCCAACGGAGGGGAGACCCTAGACGGCGTTGCCGGAGATCCGGTAACGGTTAACACGAACGCTTACGGAGAGGCCACCGTAGCCCTATCCAGCGGCACCAAGTCGGGCCCGGTGAGGCTGAGAGCCAGGGTGGGAGCCGTTGTCTCCTACTCCACCATCGTCACCATCTGCGCCGGCCCGCCAACCGACATATCCCTGGGCGTTAATCCATGCAACATCCGCGGCTGGGACGTGGAGTGCGTGGAAGCGGAGATCTGCGCCTGCGTGGTGGATATGTACGGCAACCCGGTTCCAGACTCAACCTCGGTTCATTTCGGAACCGAAGAAGGAATGGTGTATTGCTGTGACAAAACCAAAAATGGCTGCGCTTACAGCACCTACTCCTCCGGTGACCCCAGGAACGACGGTCTGGCAAGAATCTGGGCGGAGACCTGGGGAGAGGATGGGGTGGTATCCGATACCTCCATACTGATCGTCTCCGGACCGCCGGCCAGCGTGACCTTCCTGACCTATCCTGCAAGCATCTTAGCCGACGGGGTCTCCAAGGGAGAGGTGCTGGTCGAAGTTCTGGACGTGAACGACAATTTTGTGCTGCCCACCCAGGTGAAGATGAAAACGACCTTTGGGACAATACCCTCCGGCGTGACCAGCGACGGCTGTTATGCCAGCCTGTATGACGCTGAGTTCACCAGCGCTGTCCTTCTCCAGGATTACCACCTGGCCAGCCTGTTCCAGGACGACGGCATAGGAGCGATAAACGTCCTGACCGCCAGGGCGGGCTTCGTGTCCGGTTCGGTGAACGTAAGCTTCTTGACCGGAACCACCTACAGCAAGAACTGCGTTATCGAGATGGAAGGCACGGTGCCACACGCCGTCACGGTCCCGGTGGTGGTGATCATCAAGGATCGCTACGGCAATCCTCTGGGCGGACATCATATCCTGGCCGATAACACCAATACCTTCGGAGGAACCGTCGCGGGGGACGCATATACCAATGAGTTCGGCGAAGCCACGGGACTCACCTTCACCTCCACCAGCGATCTGGGCGTGGAGAAGGGAATAGTCTCCTTCTGCGACGACGATCCGCGAGGAGGAGTCTGCATAGCCAAGAAGATAGAGATCTCTGACGATTAGAGGGAGGAAGGGAATGCATCCGAAAAAAGCCCCGCCATCAGGCGGGGCTTTTTTGGTGCCTGTCGTACCCTACTTTTGTGTGCGGCGTGCGTGCAAAGGCCGTCAACGGATGAAACGGACAAGACGTATAAAAGCCTTGTAATGGCAGACAAGATAAAATTCCTGGGCACGGCCGGCGCACGCTTTGTGATGGTCAAGCAACTCCGGTCATCTGCAGGAACATGGATCACGCTGGACGATAAAAACCTGCTCCTGGACCCGGGCCCCGGAACTTTGGTCAGGTGCGCCAAGAGCAGGCCTCCCCTGGATCCCACCTGGCTGGATGCGATCATCCTGTCTCATCAGCATATCGATCATGCCAACGACGTCAACATCATGATCGAGGCCATGACCACAGGGGGATATTCCAAGAGGGGAGCACTGTACGCGCCGAAATCGGCCCTGGAAGACGATCCCATCGTCCTCACCTATGTCCGAGACTATCTGAACGGAGTCCTCATTCTAAAGGAGGGGACAAGCCACCGCCTCGGGAACGTTGAAATCTCTACCCCTGTTCGTCACGTGCATCCTGTCGAGACTTATGGCGTCGTCTTCAAAACGCCGAAGTACACGCTTTCATTCATAGTCGACACCAGATTCTTTCCCGATCTAATCAAGAAGTACAAGAAGAGCGATCTGCTCGTAATCAACGTCGTTCGCCACGACGGGAAAGGCGGGAAAAGGCTGGATGTGGATCATCTGAACCTTGAAGACGTCAAAAAGGTAGTGGCGGGCATAAGTCCCAAACAGGCCATCTTGACCCACTTCGGCTATACCATGGTTCGCTCCAAACCATGGGAGCTGGCAGCTGAGGTGCAGGAAGAAACCGGAGTGAGAACCATCGCGGCCAGCGACGGGACGGAATTCGACCTGCAGAAGGGACTGGGATAGCGCTGGTTCTGGATTCCTCAGTCAACAGATAGCAAATGGCCTGGTTGGGAGATCGTCAGTTGGACCACGCGTCCGGTTAATGCGTCAACGGTTGAGACAGGACTGGAACGGCAGCCGCACCGGTCAACGGGTTGAGCGGATGCAGCGGATCGAATCCGTTCAATCCGTTACATCCGTTGATAGTTGAGACGGTATGGGAAAGCAAAGAAACCGGTCAGCGGATTGAACGGATGCAGCGGATTATATCCGTTGAATCCGTTTCATCCGTTGATAGTTGAGACGGTATGGGAAAGCAAAGAAACCGGTCAACGGGTTGAGCGGATGCAGCGGATCGAATCCGTTCAATCCGTTTCATCCGTTGACAGCACCGGTCTGAAATCCTTGATCCGAACCGGCAGAGTTGAGTAATCCCTGATGCCTTGCCTGGATAGGTTTGCTTTGAAGATCATGCTCTTCTTGGTTTCCTTCTTCCGCTGATCGAAAACGAAATTGCCCAGGCTGTAAACGATCACTCCCTCGTTGTATTCCTCAATTTCCTGAATCACGTGGGGATGATGTCCCAGGACCAGATCGGCACCGGCGTCTATCAACTGATGCGCTATCTCGATCTGAGAGGAATTGGGCTTCTCTTGATACTCATCCCCCCAATGCATGGACACGACCAGCACGTCCGCTTTTTTCTTGAGCTTGCCGATGGCTTCTGCCGCAAGGCTTGAATCGTAGAATGCTATTGAGGGTTCGCCGGCCCTCACGTTTACCCAACTCATGGGATAGGCGGAGAAGGCCAGGAATCCGACTCTGGTGTGATTCAGATCGAGGGTGGCAGGGACCAGGGCGTACTTGTCTGTCTTCCCCGCTCCCGTGAACTTTATCTTCTCCTCCTTCAGAAACTCCACGGTCGCCAGGATGCCTTTCTTCTCGCAGTCGAACATGTGGTTGTTAGCTAGGGATACCACGTCGAATCCGGCATCCTTTAGTCCCTGGGCATCCGCAGGCTTGATGCAGAAGTTGCAGTTTTGGAAGCTTCCCGTGGCCGACGGAGAGATGGCACATTCTAAATTGCAGAAGGCTATGTCCGCCTGGCTGATGATATGGTCGGTTTCTGCGAAAGGATAATCCGGCCCATGCTTCTTGATCTCCTTGCATACGCCCCTGCCAAGCATGACGTCGCCGACTGCCACCAGCTCTACGTGGGAGGTATCTTCCAGCAGCGTCCTATAATCACCGACTTCGCGGGCGCCTGGCCCTCCGTACATTCCCATATCGGAAGGCCCGCCGTCGGGATCGGTGAAGACCGAATCTCCTGAATCGATGGCAGGAGAACCAGGGAGGAGGTGAAAGTCGATTTTGCCTCTGAACATTGGATCTGCCGAGATGTTTCCTCCGATTCCGGTCAGATCATCCATGTCCCGGTAATCCCCTTCTTCATTTCCCCAGACAATGTTATGGGAGATCACGAAATTCTGTGGCTTTCCATACATCCACATCCCCACCTGTGGGCAGACCCACTCTTTTCTCCAGCCGTTTTCCGTGACGATGTTATTGACGAAGGTGCCGCGGGCGGTCTCGCTCCAGGGAGCAAAGCCGCAATTGCCGTTCCTGACGATCACGTTATTGGAAGCTTCCATGAAGGAGTTTCCGGTGGCGATTATCCCCCAGCCAAGATTATCGTAAACAGCGTTGTTCCTTACCACGGCCCTCGAATCTCCGAAAGTACCTATGCCTTTCCAGAAGCCAGAGACGCGGTTGCGGTAGACCGTGGCGGTTGCATCCCAGGTTATGCCGACTCCCGCTCCCCGACCGTCGCAGATCAAGTTGTCCGCGATATATGCGTTTGCTCCCCGATAGAGAGCAACCCCATCCCAGCCGTTGTTCTCTATGATGTTGTTCAGGATGAAGAGCTCTGAATTCTCCCTGCCGAAAACTCCGCCAATTCCTACAACCACGTCTTCGAGCTGATGGGTGTTGTCCGCGATCCTGCAATTCTTGACCGTGACGGTCGAATATTTGGCCACGACTCCTGCGTCGGTAGCCATTCCGTCCGGATCACGTATGCCGCCGGTGATGGTCAGATTGGTGATGATCGAGCCGCGGCTGTTCTCGAACAGAATCCCATATCCCGCCTTGGTGACCAGAACCGTGCTGTCGATTCCGCTGCCGATAATCTCAAGCGCCTTCTCCTTTACGAGAAAACCCCTGGTGGCTTCCACATGCGTTCTGTGCTCCTCGCAATTGCCGCAGAGCTCTTCGGGATAAGAATCCGAATGAGCTTCGTACGTCCCAGGCAGGATCACAATCCTATGCCATTTAGTCGCGGAGTCTATGGCGAGCTGCAGGTCGCGAAAGGGATCAGCCTGAGTGCCGGTTCCCATCTTCCCGTCCGCCAGATCGTCGACGTAAAGGGTGACAGCAGCTGCAGCAGGCTGAAGTGCGAGGAGGGTCAGCACTGATAGCAGGATTACGACGAGTTTCCTCATTTCGTGCCCAGGATTTTGGCCTTTGTATCCATCTTCAGAACGGCCTCAGAATACCTGCCCCCGCGGGTCGGCGGCTTCAGACAGACAAGGGAGACTCCCCTTGTTGAAAAGACGCCCTGGGTCAGGCTGAAAGCCGGGCGCACCAAAAGAACCGTTCCCGGTCTCCTTCTCGCAGTTCTCCTTACGCTATAGATACGAATTTTCTTTCGGCAGGGTAGCTGAGGCATGTGCTCACGAGGCGGCGAGACCGGCTTTCTCTGCGACCTTCAGCGCCAGCTCCTTCTCCTTGAAGTGCTGATTAAGGTCCCTGAGCGTGATCCAAGCTCCGCAGGCAACCCCCAGGTAGGTTATGAAAAACCTCCACAGAACCGCGAATACAGGCAGATAGCCGGTGGGGATGATGGCCGACATCAGGGAGACGGAGCTTACCTCGGCGATTCCACTGGCTCCCGGTGTGGGCGAGAAATACAAAATGAAAAACTGAATGATCTGGAGATACATCACCTGCATGAGGTTCACATCCAGGCCCAGACCTCGCAAGATCACGAAAGCGATAAAGTACTTGTTGCAGTATATGGCGATGGTCAAAAGGAAGCTGACAAACAGAATCAGTTTTTCCTTGTGAAAGAAATGCCGAAGATAGAACCGAAGCTGCACCACCTGGTCCTTGAGATTATCCGACATGGCCTTCCGTTTCTCTTTGTCCTTTCTCCATACGATCTTGGTGAGTAAGGAAAAGACTTTGAACAAGAAACTCAAGGATTCCGGCTTTATCACCACGAATACCGCCAACAAGGAGACCAGTGAAAACACCAGAAAGCTGTATCGAATGAGATATGCCAGGCCCCTGGCAAACATCCCCCCATCGGTGAAATAGAAAACGATAACAAAGCCCAGGAAGAAGAAGAACATGGAGGAGAAGAAGTTGATCAGGCTGACCGAGATGGCGCCGGATAGGGGAACACCTCTCCGATTAAGAATATAGAGTTGGGCCGGGCCGCCCCCGGTATTGGATGGCGTGACGGCGGCCACGAAAATATTGGCCAGATTGGCCTTGATGCAGTCGAGCAGGCTTACCCTTTTGAGGATCTCCTTGGTGAAGAAAACGTATATGCGCAAGCCGCCGAGCAGGAAGTCGAGCAGGACCAAGGCCACTGCCAAAAGCAAGAACTCGGCCCTGAATGACTGCAAGGCCTTGACGCTGTCTCCGGTCGTGGTGAAAAAGAATATGCAGGCAAAGCCCAACAGGCTCAGCAGCACAAACAGCCGGAAGCCTCTCCGTATGTTCTTCTTATCGAAGCTAAGATCCATTCCCGTGCCCGTCCCCAGAGACTATCCTGGCCAAGGTATTCTTGATCCCGTTCCAGGTGTAAAAGCACTCCACCTCTCCCCTGCATCCATACCAGCACGCTTTGCACCTATTCTCGATTTGCTTCTGCAGAAGAGCGTTTCTCAGTGGGTCGATTCCTACGGTCTTGATGTTGCCCACCGGATTTTCCATATCCTCCACGCACTTGGCGATATCCCCCCTGTCGTCAATGTTGAAGAACAGCTTTCCCGCCTGGCAGCCGCTGATGCCGGCCCGGAAGAATTCGTCGTACCTTCTCAGATACTCCCGGCTGGACTTGAAATTCGGGTATTTTCGCTTCAGCTTGAGAAGGTGGCGTGAGACCTCCTGGGTGATGGTGTGATCGGTTATCACCTCATCCTGCTGGCCGTTGGTCTTTATGTGGGCATACGGCTGCAGGGTGAACTCCGCGCCCAGCCTGCCTGCCAGGATCATCAATTTCTCCATCTGGTCTACGTTTTCCTTCAGAAGCACGGCGGTAATGTTGACCTTCTGGATCTTGTCCGTTTTTGCCTGTACGAAGCATTTCACGGCATCGACCGCCTTGCTGAATGCTCCCTCCCTGCCCCGGTTCTCATCATGCAGCTTCTGGTCAGCGAAATCTAAGGATACCACGGCCCCCATAAGGCCCGACCTGAAGAGGGTCTTTGCCTTCTGCGCGGTTACCAACCAGCCGTTGGTGGTTATGAAGGGAAAGTGGTAGGCAGAAACTGCACTTACTATCTCGGGCAGGTCTTTTCTGATAAGCGGCTCCCCTCCTGCCAGAGAGATGAACATTGGCGCCAGCTTCCTCAATTTCCGTGCCCCCAGTGCAAACTCGGAGACGGAAAGCTCCTCGTTTTTTCTGTTGCCCATCTTCCAGTAGCCGCAGAAGGAGCAGCGGAAGTTGCAGCGGTAGGTCACCTGCCAGGAGCAGTAGAGAGGTCGTTTGGCAAGATACGAACGGGCCAGGTCAATCGACTTTTTGTAAAGATCAACGGGGGCCACTTTGTATCTCCTCCCCGTCTTCAGGCCGACACAGGCAATAATATCTACAAACTTCCATGAAGGTACGAGCCCTTGCTCTTGTTTGTCAAGGACAAAATCTGATCATGAAGCTAACCTGATTGCCGGCTTATGGTTATATCGCAGACGGTACAAGTGCCGGAGCATGAGGCGGTCCAGGGCCTGCTCCTACTCGTCCCGTGGACGCGAGACGGTCGAATTTAGCCATTTCCCTGCCAGGGGCGCAGAATCGGGGGGAAGGACCTTGAGTTCAGCCAGGCTCGGCGTTCAAACGCTTTGATCCGGCGTGCCACCTGCGATTTGGCGCGAAAAACAGGTGCGAGGCTTGCTCAAAGAATTTGCACACCGAGAGTGCGGCGGGTGGAGTGTCCTTTGTGCCTATATTCGTCTTGAGCAGAAAACAATCCACGTGCAGGGACGATAGCTTACTCTCTGCCGTCCGTTTCAGATCGTTCCACTTACGCCAGATGAGTATGTCCAGATCAACGTTCCAGAATTCATCCTGTTCGCCGGAGGGCAGGTTTCCGAGCAGGGAGATGCCAACGATCTCGTTGGGAATCTTATATGCTCAATTAGCCGGCCGGACAGCCCACGCAACTCGGGATTGCTGAAATCGGGCACCTCGCAGGCGCGAGCGGATGCCCTTTCTTGGTGTCCAGTCTGCGCCTCTGCCTTTTGTTGTGTCAGCGGAAGATTTGGGAAACCCCACCTCGCTCCTCTCTCCCTAGAAAGAGGAGGGGAACCGGTTTCCCGGATATTACTCGTTCCCTCTGACCCGGGAACCTCAGGCCCTCTTCTGGACTTCCTGCTCCAGAAGGCGTTTGTTGTAGAAGGAGATGATGTCCGATCTCCTCAGGATGCCCAGAAGTTTCTTGGGATTATGTTTGTCCACGACCGGCAGCCCGTCCAAATCTCTCACCTCAAACTTGGCCAGGGCCGAACCGAGATTCTCGTCAGGCGTGACGGTCGGGTAGTTGTGTGAGATGATATCCTCAACGATTACCAGATCCTCCAGCACCCTTTTGGTCACCACCGACCGGATATCCTGCAGGGTCAGGATGCCTGCCAATTCGCCCCTCAGGTTCAAGACGGGAAACACGTTGTCCCTGCTCTGCTCCACGAATTGAAGCAGCTGGGGAAGGGGCATGTTCTGAGGGAGCGCCTGCCAGCTTCGGGTCATAACCTCGTGAACCATGATGCCCTCCAGCAGGGTCCTGTCTTTTCCCGCCTTCAGGCTGATGCCTCGGCGGCTCAGCTTCATGGTGTATATGGATTCGCGCATCAGCTTATTGGCCACAAGGGTGCTTACCACCGAGGCCAACATCAGGGGCAGTATTATCCGATAGTCGCCGGTCATCTCAAAGATGATGAGCATGGCGGTGATGGGTGCGTGGGTGGCTCCGGCCACCACCGCGCTCATTCCGACCAGTGCGTAAGCCCCGTATGTGGCGGTAACGTCGGGGAAAGCAAGATGAACCACGTTGCCAAAAAAGCCCCCGAGCATCGCACCCATAAACAGGGAGGGGGCGAAGATTCCCCCTGAGCCTCCCGAGCCCAGAGTGAGGGAGGTGCTGGCGATCTTCATAAAGGCCAGCAAAACCAAGACCCCGATCATGGTCTCCTCGTGCAGTGCGGCGCTGATGGCGTCATAGCCCACCCCGAAGACCTGGGGATAGAAAATGCCGATTATTCCGATTGCCAGCCCGCCCAGAGCCGGCTTCAGAAGGTTGTTCATCTTCAGGGCCTCGAAGATGTCTTCGCTTTTGTACAAGACTTTTGTGAAAAGGACCGCGAATCCGCCCGCCACCAGCCCCAGGCCGATGTACATGGGCATCTCCCAGACGCTCACCAGCTCGTAATGCGGGACCACAAAGGCAGGGTAGTTTCCCACCAGCGCACGGGAGATCACGGTGGCTATCACCGAGGATAGGATCACCGGGCTGAAAGCGTACATGGTGAAGTCGCCCAGGATGATCTCCAGGGCGAAAAGCACTCCCGCGATGGGTGCGTTGAAGGTCGCCGATATTCCGGCTGCGGCTCCGCAGCCCACCAGGATCTTGACCCTTTCCCCCGACATTTTGAACATCTGACCCACGGTGGACCCCAGGGCGGATCCGATCTGGACGATGGGGCCCTCCCGCCCTGCCGAGCCTCCGGAACCGATGCAGATGGACGAGGCGATGGATTTGGCCAGCGTGATGATGGGTCGAATGATGCCTCCTCGCAGAGCCACCGCCAGCATCACCTCCGGCACGCCGTGTCCCCGGGCCTCTTTGGCCAGGCGATAGGTGATGGGAGCTACCATCAGCCCTCCGGCCATGGGGATCAGCGGAATCAGGTACTTATGATAGGGAGTTATCTGAGTAAACAAGAGAGTGCCATAGTCAAAGAAGATGGTGTGGAAGAATCCAATCAACCACCGAAAGATGACCGCGCCGAGACCACCGCCCAGGCCGACCACCACCGACAGGATGATCAGAACCCGGCGTTCAGAACCTTTCAGCCAGTTGACCGACCTTAGAAGCCAGCCCGCTGGCCTTTTCGACGAATCATTTGCCACGCTCGACAAGATAACAAAAATTCTCAAATAGGCAAACAGACATTAAGCATTTGCGCTCATCCCTCGGCAATGCCTCACCGTGGGACAGCCGCGGCCGTTATGATCTGAAGAGAAATCGAAAGATTCAACGCCCCCGTTTGTGCAGAGATTGAAGCAAGAGGTCACGATACGATCGGCCTTGGTTCACTCGGGGTCCTCGGCATCGTTCTCTTTATCCGCTCGTCCCCTCACGTCAGATTGTCCAATTCGCAGACAAGCTCTTCTGGGTTCGGCTTGTCGGCGGCCCCGGTATAGACCTTTCGGTAACGTACTATTCCCGTCCTGTCCACCAGGAAGACAGCCGGGTACGGGGTCCCTCGCCCCGATTCTGTTGCCTCCACACCGTACTGCTGGATCAACGGCGGAAGCCACAATCCGTTTCTGACCTCGTCCTCGATCTTCAGAATGCGGAAACGGAGTTTTTTCTCCTCCTCTATCCTGCGGATGAACCACCTCTCGTCCGGGGTCAACCACAAAATCTCGATCTCTTTCGCGCTGATCTCATGGTGAAGACGATTTACGCTATCCAGCCAGTCCAGACAGAGCGGGTTTTTCCTTCCCGGGCAAAAGAAAATAAGGACACCTTTCTTTTCCCGAAAGTCGGAAAGGCAGACTTCTTCACCGTCCGAATTCTTCAGGGCGAAATCGGGTGCGAAATGGCCCACTCGCAATCTGTTGACGTTGTCCATACGACGGTCACCTGCGAAGAATATCCGATGCCTATCGGGTTCCGGCTTCCTGCTTTTGGGCGAATTCGCTTTCCAGACCCTGTTTTTCAAACAGCATGGCGATGGCCTTCTTTTTGGCGGTCGATTTGTGCCACTTCTTCTTGGGTATCAGAAGGCCTTCCCCCGCCTTCACGGTTACCGTCTCCTTGTCCAGTTCCACCTGGATCTCCCCGGAGATCACGTAAAAAAACTCGTCATAGGGATGTCTGTGCTTCAGGTAATCTCCCTGGAACATCCCCAGGAAGACGTGTGAGCCGTTCACGTTCACCAGAGGAAAGGGGGTGTAGGGTTTCTTGATTCTTTCGGCTTCCTTCAGCACGTTGATCTTGATCATGCATCCCTCCATTCAGAAGTTACGCGGTTGCTGCAACGGAATACGGAAGCTAATCGCTTCCCTTCGGTTTGTCAACTGCTTTGAGCGCAAATCTCTCAGATCCCGGCGGTCAGGCGACTTGCACCCGTTTCGACTTACCCACCGCTGTTTTCCCATAATTGCAGTCGGCAAGCAGCACGCAGCTTTCACACTGTGGAGTTGCTGCCTTACAGACGGTCCTCCCGTGCCGAATCAGATTCAGATGGAATCCATAGAACTGATTCTGGGGAACCAGTTCCTCCAGGATTGCCTCCGCCCTGCTGGCGTTCGCCTTCTTGGGAACCAGGCCCAGCCTCTTGGAAACCCTCAACACGTGTGTGTCGACCGGCATGACCGGTCTTTTGAGCGAAAACAGCAGGACGCAGGCGACGGTCTTGTCTCCCACCCCCTTGAAGTTTCTCAGGTATGCTTTTATCTCTTCCGTTTTCCACCCTCTCAGATAAGTTAAATCCAGGTTGTGATTCTCCCGGTAGATCCGGTTCAGAATGTCCTTTATTCTCTGCGCCTTGATGTCCGCCAGCCCTCCCGATCTTATGGCCTCGGCGATGCTTTTGACCCTTGCCCCTCTGACCTTTTTCCAGGTTCCGAATCTCGATCTCAGATTGGCATAGGCCATATGGCTGTTATGATCGGAGGTGTTCTGGGAAAGGATGGTGGCGATCAGCTCCGAGAGCGGATCGTTGTGGACTCTCCATCTCTTCTTGCCGTAACGCCTCTCCAATTCGCGAGAGACGCTCTTTGTGCGCTTCCGCAAGTCTTCCTTCATTCGGTCGCTGCCTGCTTTTGGCTTTCGTCGACTTTCCACGCACCGAGATGTCAATCAGCCTCCGACCTGCTTTGTCAAATGCCAACCGGCGGACGATCAGACGTGGTCGGACCTAAAAACCGAACCATGACTTGAGCGCCGGAATGGCAAAGTCGACAGCGAAGGCAAAGGATACCAGGTACATCAGCCAGTGAACCTCCCTGCCCCTCCCGCTGAGTAGCTTTATCAGGGAAAAGGCGATGAACCCGAAGCCGATGCCGTTGGAGATGGAGTAGGTCAAAGGCATGACTATCATGATCAAGAAGGCGGGAAAAGCCTCATCGAATCTTTCGAAGGGTAGCTCCCTTACGATGGAGAGCATCAGAAAGCCCACGATGATCAGGGCTGGTGCGGTTGCCTCTTTGGGAACCACCCCAGCTATTGGAGAAAGGAAGATGGCAAGAAAGAAGAAGACTCCCACCACCACGGCGGTCAGTCCGGACCGCCCGCCCGCCGATATTCCGGCCGCGCTTTCGATGTACGTGGTGACCGAGCTGGCGGATGAAGCGCCCCCGGCCACAGCCGAGAGCGAATCCACCAGAAGAACCCGGTTGATCCGGGGAAGCCTCCCCTTTTGGTCCAGGAACTTAGCCTCGCTCCCCAGGCCGATCACGGTACCCAGGGTGTCGAAGAAATCCGACAGCATAACGGAGAAGATCAGGATGGTGGCGGTTACCACGCCCAGCTTGGAGATGGCATAGAAGTCGAACCGCCCGACAGTAGAGAAGTCGGGCATGGAGAGGACCGAAGTTGGAAGCTTGGCGATGTTGGGATCGGCAAAGACGCTTAGACCCGAGGCATAGTTGACCACGATTGCCAGCACGGTGGAGCCCAGGATGCCGATCAGAAGCGCTCCCTTCACCTTGACCTTCAGAAGTATGGCGGTGAGCAGAAGTCCGAAGATGGCCACCACCACCCGGAGGTTGTCGAAGGTTCCCAGCGTCACCAGGGTGGTCTCGCTTTTCTGCACAAATCCGGCCTGGACCAGTCCGATGAAAGCGATAAACAGCCCTATCCCCACCGAGATGGCCTGTTTCAGGGAGAGCGGTATGGAGTTCATCACCGCTTCTCTGAACCCGGTGATAACCAGGATGGTGATTATTATCCCCTCCATGACGATCACTCCCATGGCCGAAGGCCAGGAGAGTCCCATTCCCGCCACCATCTGATAGGCCACGATGGCATTCAGGCCCATTCCCGGCGCCAGGGCAAAGGGGTAGTTTGTGACCAGACCCATGACGATGCACATCACCGCGGCGGCCAGGCAGGTGGCGGTCAGCGAGGCGGAGAAAGGAAGGGCTTTTGAAGCTAATTCTGGATCGCCAAAAAAACTCAGGAAAAGAGGATTGACGAAGATGATGTACGACATGGTGAGGAAGGTGGTGAATCCCGCCAGAACCTCGGTGCGCACGTTGGTGTTCAGATCGTCCAGTTTAAAATGGGTTTTCAAGATGGTCATCTTTTGAACATCTCCCCAGGAGCCATACTACAAGCTATGGATTCTTTCCTATATGTTTTGGCCGCTTCTCGGCTTTCTTTGTTTTTTCCTTGGGTTGGGCAATTCGGTTGCAGTCGCTAACTGGCCCAATCTCAAGGACTTGCAGGTCCGATCTTCCTCTTTCAAAAAAAACCTTCGTCAGGCAAAGCATTTGCAAATAACCCGGTCGGAAGGCCAACCTGTATCCAAACGGGGGGTCGAAGTGAAAGTAAAATTCACTTTGCATATGGAAAACCTTACCGTCGCATCCGTGGAGTGCCAGCACGCAGAGCAGCACATCGACCGCCTTACCATCTGCTGGATAAGCGAAATGAGCGAACAGGACGTTCTCTCCATGTCCGGGAGGTGGATAAGCTCCAAAGACTTCCTGCTGCAGAAGATGACCGATCTGAGGAAGGTTGGCGAATCCAGCTTGACCATAGAACCGGTGGAAGAGCTGACCGCAGACTAAAAGCCGCTTATGCCTCCCGTTCTCACGCCCATACTGGATTCACTGGTCGAATTCCTTGACCTGCCTATCCGGTTGATCGAGGAGGCCAACCTGTTCTTCTACGCTAAGTTGGGATTTTTCGGACAGCTGGCCTTCGACCTGATCCTCCTGTATGTCCTTGCTCTCGCCGCCTACAAGATCACCAGGGTGTTGTTCGACACCGCCCTGTACGTGATCATCCCGTCGGTGGTCCTGTCTTTTGTCTCCTCCTTTTTTCTGCCTTTTGCTTTTGGCTACATTCTTCCGGTATGTGTAGCTGCGCTGATAGTGATCAACATATTTCGATCCTGAAAACAACCTGAAGTTTATCTGTCGCGGGTGGCTTTGTCAACAAAAAAAATCCAGCTGCTGTACCACACAGATGAGGGCCTATCACATTCGCGCATCGTGCGTGTCTGTGGAATAACATCAAAAAGAGGTGGGACAAATCCCCACCTCCATGAAGAGAAAAGCGATGAGTAAATCATAGGGCAGGGCATTCAGCCCTGCCGGTGGCATAAACCGTCGATCGTCGAACCGAATTCGGCCGGGTCTTTGAAGGACCAATGGGGATTGTAGTGTAGGGGCGGAGCTTCAGCTCGGCCCTTTTTGTGTTCGCGGAGTGACCTCTCCCCCTGTCCTACAGATCTTCGATATCCCCCTCTCCCCCGCCATAGGTATGAACCCTATGGCGGGGGAGAGGGGGACAGAAGGGGGTGAGGTAAAACCTACTAGCACCCTGGTGGGGGGCCGCCCTTGAACAGATAGTTCAGCAGATAGATAGCGTCTCCGATTTCGACCATTCCATCACAATTGGCGTCTCCGGCTTCCAGGGGGTCAGGCGGAATGTCGTTTTTGAACAGGTAGTTCAGCAGAAAAATCGCATCGCCAAGATCTATCACCCCGTCGCCGTTGGCATCGCCGCGCGAATAGTTCTGAAGAACCGACACATCGTACGAGTACCAGTTTGCGCTTGCGAGGTCGAGGTCACCATCTCCGTCAAAATCACCAGCAAAAACTGACCTAGGAAAATCCCCCACCTGATAAACGGAATCGTAGGCGAAGGTGCCAGCGCCATCGTTTAATAGAACAGAGAGATCATCCGACTGCTGGTTTGCGGTCACTAGATCAATGTCTCCGTCTCCATCAAGATCTGCAGCAAAGACTGAGTTGGGGTTATCACCGGCGGGACAGTTGGCGTCGAGAACAAAGGTTGCATCTCCATGGTTCAATAGAATCGAGACATTGTCGTGACTGTTTGCGGTCGCCAGGTCAAGGTCACCATCACCATCAAGATCCGCGGCAAAGACCGCATTGGGGGCAAGACCGACAGGATAGACCGAATCGGGGGTAAAGGTTCCGTCTCCACGGTTCAAAATGACCGAGACATCGCTAGAGATGTTATTCGCAGATACCAAGTCGCAATCACCGTCCGCGTCAAGATCAGCACCAAAAACCGACTCAGGCCGCTCGCCAGCCGGATAGACGGTTTCAGGGGCAAAGGTCCCATCTCCATAGTTCAATAGAACAGACACACTGTCGTCATAGGAATTCGCGGCCGTCAGGTCCAGATCACCGTCGCCGTCAAAATCAGCAGCAAAAACTGACACGGGATGATCACCGACTGAATAGCTCTGGCGGGATGCGAAGGTCCCATCTCCATTGTTCAACCGAACCGAGACATAATTTATGGCAGAATGTCCAGTTATGAGGTCCAGGTCGCCATCTTCATCCAGGTCAGCGGCAAAGGCCGAGCAAGGGTTGTGATACATTCGATAGACCGAATCCGTGGAGAAAGTTCCATCGCCGTGGTTGAACAGAATCGAAACGCTGTCGGAATGTGCGACCACCAGGTCAAGATCTGCGTCTCCATCAAGATCACCAGCGAAGACTGATCTGGGGTATTCGCCACTGGGATAGACCGAGTCAGGGGAGAAGATGCCCAAACCGTCTTTGACTATTATGGTGAAGGACCACGCGTGACTTCTGTCTAAAGGAATCTGCTGAGAGGATTGCACCTCAGTGGTGAGCACTACAGTCACGACCTCTCCTTCCTCGAAATCTTGGGTGGGGTGCAACATTGCAGTTTTAGTCTGGCTCTCATATGTAATCGAGCCGAGGTGAAGCCCGGTAGATCTCGCATGAACGACAAAGGTAGAGTCGTTGATGGTAGCCTCATCCAGATCCATATCGAAAGTCACCGATATGTTGGTGGAAATTGGCACGTTCAGCTCGTTCTGCTCTGGCGAAGTAGAGGTAACTTCCGGCGAGGGAAGA